>JAADBR010000093.1 GCA_009995705.1 Microcystis aeruginosa W13-11 | reverse complement strand
CAATATCTCCCCCATGAGAGATTTAGACAAAAATACTTAAATAGCTGTAAGCCTTTCTATGACTGGGTTAGGTTAAATAAAAAATATTCAAAATAACCTGCTGGATGTGGGATACGGTCCTTCACTTCTTGATAAAGTTCCTGTAAGCGGTCTAAATTCGACCTGGAAGTTTCCCAGTAACCGCGACCATTAACCTCTACCAGGGTGAGTACCATCTTGCGGAAAGAATTAGAAACCCTCAGTTGTTGGGTTTCACTTCCTTCAACCCAACCTACCCAAAAAGAGCTACTAAAATAAACTGTCTCTATCCAAATTCGC
The DNA here is from genome assembly GCA_009995705.1 of Microcystis aeruginosa W13-11. Lineage (GTDB taxonomy): Bacteria > Cyanobacteriota > Cyanobacteriia > Cyanobacteriales > Microcystaceae > Microcystis > Microcystis aeruginosa_F. Next base: position 29,930 of record JAADBR010000093.1, on the reverse strand, counting down.
TCGCTTCTTCAATATTAATCATCACTAAATTCGACCGGGAGGTTTCCCAGTAAATTCCTAGGTCGGGTTGAGGTCACGAAACCCGACAGAAACCCTCAGTTGTTGGGTTTCTACGCAAAAAGAGCTACTAAAATAAACCGTCTCTATCCATAACTTTCTCGCTTCTTCAATATTAATAATCACTTCCTCTAAAGTTTCACCCTGACCCATACATCCAGGTAAATCTGGAATTAGTGCCGTGTATCCGTCTTCTTCTTCGGGATAAATTGAAATCGGATATTTAAGAGATAAAAAGTATTCTAATATTTGTTGTTCCATCGATAGGTCTAAATAGGTTTGACCAAATCGCCAACTTGAGCATTATCAAAAGGTTTTAATTCATCGGATTCTACCACTTCAGATTTATAACTGCTCAATGCAAAAGGGGTATTTTCTATTCTTTTTCTATAAGTTTTTTTCTGATCGGTTTCAATTATAGATATTTTATCTTGAACGAAAATTACTCTTCCCGTACCTTTTACTAATTCGAGAAACCCTAAAGATTCTCCAGTATTGGGATCTTTGATATCTTCATTGCTAATATGATAAACCATCATTCTTTGACCTTCTCGAATTCCGTTCTGTTCACCTCTATTCATTACTAATTTATAGTTGTCAATAACCTTAGCAACTGTGGCAGGAAAGGTTCCTTTGGGAGATAAAATTGGAGTTTCTGTTACATTTTCCATAATTTCCTCTACAGGTCTAACTATTTTTTATAAATACTCGGCTTGACTTTGATTCTTTGAATAATTTTAAGGTCGTTATTAGCTAATCTGTCTAAAACATTTTGATAGCCTGCTTCTGGCTGGTCGAGAACTGTCTGTATTTTTTGATCGCTTTGTACATTTTTAACAAATCCCTCACCGATTAATACTTCAAACCCATCTTCGTCCGTATAGTAAAACGATATCATTAGTTGAGCGGCGAATAAATTTGAGGCTTCAAGTAAGCATTGGATATTATTATTGGCATCTTTTTGAACTCGTAGGATTGTTGGAATGATATTTTGCTTGACTCTTTGATATTCTTCTAGTGCCGTTTGTAACGCCCTAATTAGAGTTGCTATAACTAATACAGCTATCGTGATTATAACAAAAAGAACCACTAGAGGAATAGGTGTCTGCCCAGCAAATGCCCACGCGAGTACACTAGCGACAAAACCAAGTAATCCCAGCCAAAACGTCTGAATTACTGAAAAACTAGACCAAATTAACCCCCAAAAACTATTTTTCATCTTTGTTCAAAACTCAAGAGACCAGTGTAAGCTGCGTCTCTCAAGTCTTATCTATCTATTCTACTCGATTCCTTCGATACGGTCCTCCACTTCTTGATAAAGTTCCTGTAAGCGGTCCAAATTCGACTGGGAAGTTTCCCAGTAACCGCGACCATTAACTTCTAGCAGGGTGAGTACCATCTTGCGGAAGGAGTTGGGATTGAGATTCATCAGACGCTGACACATTTCCTCATCTTGAATAAAGGTGGTGTTCACATCTTCGTAAACCCAATTATCCACCGCGTCAGCAGTAGCGGACCATCCCATCGTATTAACCAAACGCTTCGATAATTCTCGGACACCTTCGTAACCGTGACTTAACATTCCCTCGTACCATTTGGGATTGAGTAACTTGGTGCGGGTATCTAAGCGCACGGTTTCCGATAAAGTACGCACCTGAGCGTTAGCGGTGGTAGTATCGGCAATATAGGCTGCCGGTTTTTTGCCATCATCGCGTAAACTAGCGACAACCTTCGTCGGATCCGAGTCGAAATAGTGGGAAACATCGGTTAAACTAATTTCGCTAGAATCCAAGTTTTGGAAAGTTGCCTCGGCAGTTTTTAAAGATGCTTCAAACAACCGACGATTATCGGCCATCATCCCGGGATTATCGGAATCGAAAGCAAAACCCTTGCGGTTGAGATACATATTCTGTAACTCTTTTTCGTCTTCCCAACTGCTATTTTCTACCGCAAGATTGATGTTAGAAGAATAGGAACCGGAAGCATTAGAAAAGATGCGGGTGGCTGCCTGTCGAACCGTTAAACCCATTTCTTTTGCTTGTTCAATAGCGTGTTTGCGAACATAATTCATCTCTATCGGTTCGTTTGCTTCCGCGGCCATTTTTACACCTTGGTCAAGCAAGTTCATCTGATTGATAAATAAATCCCGGAAGACACCAGAACAATTGACCACCACATCAATGCGCGGTCTTCCCAACTCCTCTAGGGGAATTAATTCCAGTTTATTCACCCGTCCTAAAGCATCGGGAACAGGACGAACTCCCACCATCCAGAGAATTTGTGCTAGGGATTCCCCATAGGTTTTGATGTTATCGGTTCCCCAGAGAACACAAGCGATGGTTTCGGGATATTTACCAACCTTATCCAGTTTTTGCCGTTCTAACAGACGATCTACCACGATTTTAGCCGATTTTACCGCCGCTAGGGTCGGGATAGACTGGGGATCTAAAGCGTGGATATTTTTACCCGTCGGTAAAACTCCGGGGTTACGGATGGGGTCGCCACCAGGACCTGGAAGAACGTATTCCCCTTCCAATGCTTTTAATAGGGCCCCTAATTCATTATCAGCACAAACCTGTTCTAAACAGAATTCTAGGTATTCAAACAGGGGTTTTAACGCTTCCGGATCAACTTTTGGATAACCCATCGACCGTAAAGTTTCGAGCCAAGGCGATTTCTTGCCTATATTCAAGAAATTCAGCTTAGAAAGCATCGATACCCGACCTGACCCGTCGGTTTGAGACTCGACTAAAGCGGAGACGGCAGCGCGAGTCGCGAGGGTGATGTTTTGCAGTAATTCCACATCTTCTAACACACCTCGATCGCTATTGCGATAAACTTCCTCTATATCCCGGCCGATGCTGTTGGCAATAATCCGGGGTAAGGAGAGTAAATCGTCCTCTTCCCGGTCTAAACTGGCAATATTGACTAAAGTTGCGATCGCTTCGAGCGCCGAGGGGGGTTTCCCGATAACGTGAAGTCCGCAGGGAAGTAAGCGCGATTCAATTTCCATCAGTTTGCGATAGACGGAACCGACGATATTATCCCGTTCCTCTTGACTGAGATGGGCGGTGTCACCATCAGGTAAACTTATATCTTTGTCGAGATTGACCAATAAACATTTATCGACAATGGTATTGACAATTTGCACCCCACGCCCACTATCTTTCAGGGTTTGGTAAGAACCGATCAACTCGCTTAGTTCTTTTAACCCTTTGTAGAGTCCGGCATTTTCTGCGGGGGGAGTGAGATAGGAGATAGTTTCCGCATAACTGCGACGTTTAGCGATCGTCGCTTCGCTGGGGTTATTAGCGGCATAATAGTATAGGTTGGGAATCATCCCGATGAGGTTATCGGGGTAGCATTCTCCAGACATTCCCATCTGTTTCCCCGGCATAAATTCTAGGGATCCGTGGGTGCCAAAATGGAGAACCGCGTCTGCTTTCCAGACTTGATTGAGATAGGTATAGTAGGCTGCAAAACCGTGGTGGGGACTAGCAGAACGAGAAAAGAGCAGACGCATGGGATCCCCTTCATAACCGAAGGTGGGTTGAACCCCGATAAAAACGTTACCGAATTCTTTCCCGTAGATTAAAAGATTTTGTCCATCACTGTTGAGATGTCCAGGTGGTGGTCCCCAATTTTCCTCTAAACGGACGGAATAGGGGGTTAAGCGTTCGTATTCGGGTACGGACATCCGATAGGCGATATTTAGCTCCGGACTATGGTACTGTGCTTGAGCATCATGGATTACCGCTTCCATCAGTTCTCGGGGAGATGCGGGTAGCTCCTGCAAGTCATAACCGTTATTTTGTAACGCTTGCATCACTTCGTAGATAGAACCGAACACATCTAGATAGGCTGCGGTTCCCACATTCCCTTTATCGGGGGGGAAACTAAAGACAGTGATGGCGACTTTTTTGTTTAGTTTCGGTTTCTTTCTTAGAGTAGCCCATTTTAGCGCCCGTTGAGCGATCGCTTCTACCCGATCCTGTAAAGCGATCGCTTTACCTGTGGCCCCATCCCGGCCCGATAATATAATAGGTTCGATCGCACCGTCTAATTCCGGAATGGCAATCTGTAGCGCCACTTGAATCGGGTGTAACCCTAAATCGCTTTCTTCCCATTCCTGAGTGGTTTGGAAAACTAGCGGTAAAGCGCACATATAGGGACGATTGAGACGTTTTAAGGATTCTATCGCTTTCGGATGATCTTGTCGCGCTGGACCTCCCACTAAAGCAAATCCTGTCAGGGAAATTACCGTATCGACGATGGGAACCGCTTCTACTCCTTTTAAGCTTTTATCCCAGAAATATTCTTCTACCGGTTTAGAAAAATCTAATCCCCCGGCAAAAACAGGAAGCACTCGCGCACCCATAGACTCGAATTCCTGAACGAGAGCGACATAATGAGCGTCATCACCAGTAACGAGGTGAGTTCTCTGTAAAATTAAGCCAACACAGGGAGCTAAGGGGTCTTTTAGGTCATCGGCAATATCACTGCGGTTATTGTACCAAGTGAAGTATTCCTTGACATCCTCGAACATTTTCATGGATAAAGGATGCCAGATACCCAGATCTGGATAAACTACCGGTTCCTTGTAGGCCACGCTGTCATCCTTGTTATCAAAGACATACTTATCGGCCAACATTAACAGGAAGTTCTCTAAATTTTCTGCCGAACCCCCTAGCCAATACTGGAAACTTAACATAAAGTTGCGTGCGTCCTGAGCTTTTTCCATGGGGAGGTATTTCAGGACTTGCGGTAAAGTTCGCAATAACTTTAACATCGCATCTTGGAAACCAGCGCCAGAGTTTGACCTGCGCTTTTTCATAAAATTAGCGATGACACTCTTAGACTGTCCCAATTGAGCCATAGAAAAACAGCCTAATTTATTTAAGCGCATTACCTGGGGCATAGAGGGAAAAACGATCGCCGCGTCTAATTGATCCCGATGGGGACTGACAGCGGCCACAACCTTATCAGCTAAATCTTCGATAAAGATAAGAGAAGCAATGAAAATATTAGCCTTGGCCACATCCTCCTGAAAATTACGATAATTTTCCCCATCGCGCAGTTCTTCGATTAGATAACCACTAATTTCGATCGCTAGTTTCGGGTTATTAGCGTTAATTTCCCTGACGGCACTACTCAGCGCACTTTGGTACTGAGGTTCTAGCACGACATAGACCACCTTGACCAGCGATCGACCATTCAACGCGTCGGGAACTATGTGACGAATGGTGGACTTGACGTGAGTGAACATATATGATGGTTCTCCTTAGGATTGCTGAGTCTGGTTTTGAGGTATTTTCGTCATCTGATGACGATCACCCTTTGTTTAAGGTATTTAGATATATATGTTCATGTTTTGTATCATAAAACGTCACCCCAATGAGCATTTACTCTGGGTTTCGACACAATTCGATAAACATCTTGCCATGTTTTGTAACAGATGGTAAAGAGCTTTTTGAGTAAATGCTCAGGCTTTCGTTTACAAAAATTAATATTTAATCTATTGACTTTTAATTACAAAAATGCTATTAGATAATACCTCGGGCGATACGTCCCTGTTCAAATCTGACTAATTCTCCGTAATTAATTAAATTATATTAACTTTCTGGAAAATACTTGACATTACCCCGTGGCTCTATTGGGGTTAGGATTGGGTGCCTTGGCTTCTAGAGGTAAGAAACGGCGTTGTCAGGTCAGAAGAGGAAAAGCTGCAATGCTCCGGTGCTGATTCGGAGCATTTTTCAATTTGACAACGCCGATTGTAGGGCTAATTCATGAACTAGATCGATCGATCTCCGATTGTAGGGCTAATTCCACTGCTAAATCGAGCGACTCTAGGCATTTTATCAATAAAATAATCTGAGTTAGATGTAAATTACTTTCCAATGGTGGTTCATCAAAATTCGCCCTTGGGGAAGATTATCCCATCTTTTCGGGCAGTTTGGCTAGGGGATAGGCCCTCGTCGTAGTCATGGTTATCTGCTATGAATAATGAGCTGTCCGTGTATTTAAACTGCTTGTTGAGATGAGACAAGGGGCAATAGTAAAGGGATTGGGGGAGATTGTTGCTAATTTCGACCATAGGCGGTTAAAATGCGTCTTAGCTTATAATACCCAACTGGCAAAGCATTAAACCACCATCACTGCTACCGAATCACCAGCGCCTTTGTTGAGTATTCGACCCAATTACCCTAAAAATTCTATTCACCCCTAAATTCTGACTTTTAACTGAGGCTGAGGTCGATTTTTAAACATTATTGACCTTCTCACCTCTAAGAGCCGAAAATAAACAGAGACGACCTAAACCCAAGATTGCTGGTGAGAAGTTTTCCTGACTGGGGGACTCTAGATGGCAGCCAGCAAATTCTTGCTGAATTTCTGTTAGAAAATAGGGCCAAATGGTTAAGAAAAAATTACCGCTAAAAATTATTTGATCGATATCTTTAAGACTTTTTTGCTGTTTTTCTAACAAATCATTAACTTTCTGTCTTAAATTATCTAGATATGGTATGACAACCTTCTTATTTAAATCCCTGCGACTGACCGTCCAAGTATGACCAGCTAGAGAGGAGGTAAATTCGCTTTCTTCTTGCAGGATTAATTTGGTTAATCTAGCGGCTGCCAGTAAAGATTTTTTTAAGGGATTAGTATCGGTGAGATCGGAGAGCGAAAGCGGCAAAAAAGAGCGCCAGAGAGGATAAATTAGCTGAGAGAGTATGGCCTGTTCATAGGTGTTTTCCCCGTAGTTAAAATGGCTTAGAGCAATTGCCGGACGGGATAAAGAGCAAGTTTGCCGTGGCACTTCCAGCAGTGCTAAAGTGGTAGTCTCTCGTTTACCTTCGACAACAAGTAGGGTTTGGGGTTGGGGTTGGTCGCTAGTAGGAATATAGGCCAGAGCAGTAGCGATCGCTGTTTCCAGACTAGAGAGGCAATCGGGGGGTATTAGTTGCGCTGTGAGAAGGGCTTTTTTTAGGTCATCCGTGGGGGTTTCCCCGTCATCGGTGATAATAATAGCTTCTAATCGTTCTAGGGCTTCCCAGAGCCAAGAATCGGTGCTAAAATCCCGATTAGATAGCCAGCTAATTAGATATTCTTCCACCTGAGAGCAGGGTAAGAGATCGCTTGTTCCCGTTGCCAGACTCCAAGAAAGAGGATAAAAATCGATCAATCCTTGGCTTTCCCGAAAAAAGACGATTTTCACCCCTGGTGGTTGTACCTCAATTCCCAGGGACCAACGAACAACTTCAGGGGTTCGATCAGGGGATAATAAAGGAAAAAGAAGCGCTTTGGCCGATTCTAAATGTTGACGAGTGGCGATAATTGTCTCGGAAGTAACTTCTTGCGGGTCAACTAGAGATGAAATCACCTTGGCAAGAATCCGATCGATCTCGGTCAGTAGAGAGGAAAAATCCTGTTTATCGGTCACTAGATAAATAAAAATACCCACAACTGTCTATTGTAGAATCACTCACTTAAAACGAACAAGATTTAAATATTAAACTATGGAAGAAAAACGCTATCCTGCGGAAAAATCAGCAGAGATTCAAAAATTACTGGATACAGCCACCTTATTGGTCGGTTTACCCCCTGAAACCATCGATAAAGTTACTGCTCATGCTCTCACCCGCACTCATCCCGCTAATCGGGCGATTTTATTAGAAAATGATTGGGGTGGTTCGGTTTACTTTATTCTCGATGGTTGGGTGAAAATTCGTACTTACGATGGGTCGGGTAAAGAAGTCACCTTAAATATCGTCGGTAAGGGGGAAATAGTCGGAGAAATGGCCGCTTTAGACGAATCCACCCGCTCCACCGATGCTATCACCTTAACCACGGCCACAATTAGCAGTATTCCCGCCCAAGATTTTGTTCATCTGCTCAAATCGGAGCCTTTAGCGGGAATTCGTCTTTCTCAGTTAATGGCCAAGCGTTTGCGTCAAGTTAACCGGCGTTTACGTTTGCGCGAGGCCGATAGTCTCTCCAGAGTCGCCGATACTTTACTCTTTTTAGCCGAAGGTCAAGGAGAAAAAAGCGGTCAGGGTGCGATAATTCCCAATTTACCTCACCGGGAATTGAGTGGTATTAGTGGACTGGCCCGGGAAACCGTGACCCGATCCTTGACCAAATTGGAAAAAGAAGGCCTGATTCAACGACAGCAGGAATCTCTCTGTATTCCCGATCTGGCCGCTTTAGAAAAAGCGATCGTCTAAATTCAGTGATCAGTTATCGGTTATCATACCAAATCCGGTTATTAAAGACTGATTATCTATTCCTCCTATTGCCCATTGCCTATTGCCTATCTTCACTAGGAAATTTATTTTGCACGACTACTTATGACTGAAAAATTAACCGGTTTTGGAGTGGTGCTGGTGACAACGGCCAGCGAAACGGAAGCGGAACACCTAGCGATCGCCTTACTGAACGATCGCCTGGCCGCTTGTGTCAGTATTTACCCGATTCGTTCCATTTATCGTTGGCAGGGACAGATTGAAAACGAGAGCGAATGGCAATTAGCGATCAAAACCGATTTAAAGCAGTTTGAGCAGTTATCGGCAAAGATACAGGAACTTCATAGCTATGCCGTCCCAGAAATCATCGCTTTACCGATTGTGGCGGGTTCTCAGACCTATTTGGACTGGTTAGTCTCCCATACAGATGGGGTGTCAGAATAGACCAATCGGCCACTTGAGCGAAAAAAATCTATATAATTCTTAATAAACTATCTCAGGAAGCGCAAAAAGTTTTAATCTAGATGCTGATTAAATGTTTAAACATCTGGTTTTAAGACCGATCGCCTCCACGATTGGAGAACTCAGCACATCGTCAAGGGAGATAGTTAAAATCCAATGAGTCTTAAGGCAAGCGGTGGCAGCTCCTTAGCGCGTCCCCAACTCTATCAAACCGTCCCGGTATCTGCCATTACCCAAGCAGAACAACAAGACCGCTTTCTCGATAAACCCGAACTCAATGAACTGATCGCCTACTTCCAATCGGGGAGCAAGCGTTTAGATATTGCCCAAACGCTCACCCGCAACTCCGATCTGATCGTCTCGCGGGCAGCTAACCGGATTTTTACCGGTGGTTCCCCCATGGCCTACCTAGAAAAACCCCCCGTGGAAGAATTGGCCTTGGTCGGTGCGGGTAAAGTTACCAGCGTCCAGGAAGGGATGAAATTAGGAACCGTTACCTACGCTGAAAGCGGGTCTGGTGGCGGTGGTGGCTTCCTCGGTGGCTTAAAAGGGATTTTCGCCTCTAGCGGCCCGATTCCCCCCGGATTCCGACCGATTAACGTCTCTCGTTACGGTCCGAGCAATATGCAGAAGTCCCTCCGGGATTTATCCTGGTTCCTGCGTTATATTACATACGCGATCGTGGCCGGTGATACCAGTATCCTGATCGTTAATACCCGCGGTTTAAGGGAAGTTCTCGAAAATGCCTGTTCTATTGACGCCACCATCGTGGCCCTACAGGAAATGCGGGCCGCTTCGATCGAGTATTTCCAAAGAGACAAGGATGCGGTCACTCTAATCAGTGACTATTTCAATATCCTACTAGGGGAATTAAAAGCCCCCACCCCCTCTAATAAACTGCGTCAGCGTCCCAGTAGTGACCAACAGGGTTTAAGTCTTCCCCAAAGCTACTACAATGGTGCCGAAAAACGACAAAAGTTTGTCATGAAAACTGGTTTATCGGAGTCGGAAAAATCTTCGATTATTAAGGCAGCCTACAGACAAATTTTTGAACGGGACATCACCCGCGCCTATAGTCAGTCCATTTCTGACCTAGAATCGAAGGTGAAAAACGGCGACATCTCGATGAAAGAATTCGTCCGTCGTCTCGGTAAATCGCCTCTCTATCGTAAACAGTTCTTTGAACCTTTTATCAATAGTCGCGCTCTAGAATTGGCTTTCCGTCATTTCCTTGGTCGCGGTCCTTCCTCCCGGGAAGAAGTGCAGAAATACTTCTCGATCGTCTCTAGCGGCGGTTTAGGGGCGTTAATCGATGCTTTAGTCGATTCTCAGGAGTATTCCGACTATTTCGGCGAAGAAACCGTTCCCTATCTCCGGGGTTTGGGTGCAGAAGCACAGGAATGTCGTAACTGGGGGATGCAGATCGACCTGTTTAACTACAGCGCACCTTTCCGCAAAGTTCCCCAATTTATCACCACCTTTGCTAAATACGATCGCCCTTTACCGGATCAGCACGTTTACGGTTCCGGAAATGATCCCCTAGAAATCCAATTTGGGGCAATTTTCCCGAAAGAAACCCGCGAACCTAGTTCTAGTCCCGCTCCCTTCAGTAAGGATACCAAACGTATCCTCATCCACCGCGGACCTGCCACTAATAACCAAAATAGCAACCCCGGCGCCCGAGGTGAATTCCCCGGTACTTTGGGTCCGAAAGTTTTCCGTCTCAATAACGAGTTACCCGGTTCTAGCAATGGGTTAAGCGTTAAATTTGGCGAAAGTTCCACCCAAAGAGTGATTTTAGCGACTTATCGTCAGGTTTTCGGTCGAATGCCCTACGAAGGTCAGCGTTTATCCGTGGCCGAGATTAAGTTAGAAAATGGTGATATTACTCTGCGTGAGTTTATCAAAACCCTAGCTAAATCCGAGACTTTCCGGAAAATCTACTGGACTCCTCTCTATGTGGTGAAAGCGATCGAATATATTCACCGTCGTCTGCTCGGTCGTCCCACCTACGGTCGTCAGGAAATGAATCAATACTTCGATCTTTGCTCAAAAAAAGGCTTCTATGCTTTAATTGATGCCATTATCGACAGTCCTGAATATACGGAAGCTTTTGGCGAAGATACGGTTCCCTACGAGCGCTATCTAACTCCCCAAGGAATGCAGTTACGGATGGTGCGTTTGGGTAATCTCCGTGAAGATATCGGCCAAAGAGTTGATAAAGAGGAAACCCCCCGCTTTATTGAATTGGGTACACCTTCGGTCTCGATTCGCACTGAACCGGATATTCAATCTCGTGTCGGTCAAGGTGTCACGGTTCAACGGGAACAAACTAAGGTCTTTAAACTGTTAACTAATCTCGATAAAGTTGCCGTACAAAATACTGTTCGCGCTGCCTATCGTCAGATTTTTGAACGGGATCTCGAACCCTATATCATCAATGCCGAATTTACCGCTTTAGAGAGTAAATTAAGCAATGCTGAGATCACGGTAAAAGAGTTTATTGAGGGTTTAGGTGGTTCGGATCTTTACCTGAAAGAATTCTATGCTCCCTATCCGAATACGAAAGTAATTGAATTGGGAACCAAGCACTTCTTAGGTCGCGCTCCCTTGAATCAAAAGGAAATCCAGAAATATAACCAAATTCTGGCAACTCAGGGATTAAAGGCCTTTATTGGTGCCATGGTTAATAGCATGGAATACCTACAATTATTTGGTGAAGATACGGTTCCCTATCGTCGTTTCCCGACTCTACCAGCTGCTAATTTCCCCAATACGGAACGCTTATACAATAAGCTGACTAAACAGGATAGTGAACTGGTTGTTCCTAGTTTTAAACCAGTAGTTAAGGTCGGTGGTTAGTTAGTCCTTGAAGTTAGTTAATTTAGCTCGTGTTCAACACGAGCTTTTTTCAGGACAAATTACTGCCCAAAATTTATTATCGTCAATCTAGGAGGTAACAATAAGCCAAATTAAAGTTAAAAACTTCGGTCTAATTAAGGCGGGTTTACTAGAAAATGATGGTTTTATCGACGTTCGGAAAGTAACGATTTTTATCGGTAATCAAGGAACTGGAAAAAGTAGCATTGCTAAATTAATATCAACATTAAGCTGGTCGGAAAAAGCTCTATATCGTGGAGATTTAGAGGAAAAATATGTGACTAAATATAATCGTTTGGTTAAATTTTGTCAGTACCAAAATTTAACCAATTACTTTTTACTCGAAACCCAAATTGAATACAATGGAGATGTTTATAGAATTAGTTTTGCAAATGCTAAATTATTGATCGAGCGTACTGATAATTCAAAGTATCGAGTACCAAAAATTATGTATGTACCAGCAGAGCGAAACTTTTTGAGTGCAGTAAGATGGCCAGAAAAACTCCAAGGACTACCAGAATCATTATATACTTTCTGGGAAAAATTGGATCGCTCACAACAGGAATTATCTGCCAGTTTGACTTTGCCAGTAGGTGAGGTTAAATTGGAATTTGATAAACTCAATAGACTGGCAAAGATTGTGGGTAGTGATTATCAACTAAATCTATCAGAAGCTTCCATTAGCGATCGCACTAGATTTAAAATTGCTGTCTTAGTTGTTTATTTTGAATTCGTTGCATTACACTCTGCAACTCGATATGTGTTTGCAATTCCTCCTATTTTTCCATGAGATCCTAATATTGGTAAATGGCCATATGGAGCATTCAGAGAAAAGTTAGGATCTTTTCCTTTTTTCCATCCCACTGCATTGCGAAACCTATGGTAAGCCGCTGAATTCTCATCAGTTAAATAGGGTTCGCCGCCTTCACTTTTCCATATTTTTTGCTGAGTATCAAAGCCAAATCTGCCTTGACTTGCTTTTGACCACAAATCTTCAATAATCAACAAATCTTTGCAAGGAAATTCTTTCATAGTTTTTGTATCTATAAATCCTTCTCTATTGACCGTTTGCAACATTAGTCTTAGAGTCTCTCTATTAGCGTACTCCCACCTATTTTCTTTAAGCAGTTTACGAAGACATGAGTAATAAGCAACTCTGTGTTTCAAGCAAAGGTTTTTTGTGTGACTTCATTATAAATCATTTAAAAGAGCAAGCTTTAGGAAAATTGTCTGATCAATTTTTTGATAATTGACCACTGTTACATTTGGTAAATCGAGGAGTTGATCAAAATTTATCCACATAACCCACCTCCTGTTCTGTATTACCATTATACCATGCTCACACAAAACCTAGAAGAGCCTCTTGCTTTCGAGGGTGTTGGGTAACAGTTGTCAACCCAACCTATAAAATTAGCTTACTGCTACTCAGTGCCTTCGGCATCGCACTAATAATTTTTGATCATTAATTCTCTCCCCGCTGCTGCCTGTCCTTGTTTATAATTATTCATGCCATACTGAAGATTCCACTCGATAATATGGGCAAAACTAAAGAGTTTTCGTATCTCTGGACAATCATCGTAGGTAATTAACCATTTAGCCTGACATTGACGCATATTATCGGCAAAACGTTGATGATCGAAGCTGGTATGTAAATTACCTCTTACACCGTACAAACGGGATTTTGTGGCAGTATAGTAGGGGGGATCGAGAAAGATAAAAACTTCTTTTCCCTCAGCAAATAATAATTCTTCGTAGTCTTGGTTAGTAATTTTTACTGATGCTAATAGGGTCGCAATTTGAGTTAATCTAGCAATTGATGAATCAGTAAATCTACTGGTAAAAGCTGCCTGAGAATACCCCCCCGAATCTACTGTTCCCGAAAAAGTAATCCGGTTTAAAACAAAAAATCGTACCGCTTTCTCAAAGTCAGTTAATTTTAAATCTTCTCTAGTTAAATCCTGAAACAATTCTCGCCCACTATCATATTTTTGTTTAATTTCTGTTATTTTTGCTACCAATAAATCAATATTTTCTTGAGTGCATTGCCAGAAACAAAATAAATCATAATTTAAGTCATTAATCCAATAGGTTTTTATTTGTTGTTCAAAGAGTTGCTTAACAGCAAAAAACACAGAACCCCCACCAAAAAAAGGTTCTCGATATTCCCTGATATTGACAGGAATTTGCGGCAGAATTTGCTTAATCGTCCGGGATTTTCCCCCCGGATAGCGCAAGGGACTTTTAATTTTTGACATTAGATTTACTAATTAGCTCCTATCTCGATTTCGAGCTTTTTATTAGTTTGAACTTCAACTAAAAGCTTTCTAATTATTTCCTGCTCTCTCTCCTTCAGATTATCCGAGTTTAACACAAGAAATTTTTCTAGATTTTCCAATTGACAAGGTAAAGTAATTTTGTCTTTAATACCTTTACCTGTAAGTTTTAACTTTGACACAAAATTTATGGGTTGATTGTTTAAATTAATGGAGTCTATATTGGAATACAGAATTAATTTAAAAAGACCATCTTGTATATCAGTTAAATCTGGCAGCCCCTTCCTTGTAGAATTTTTAGACTCCTGAATGTAATATTGATCTTTTATATATAAAATTTCGTCTGGTGCTAGATAATAAGTTCCTCCCAAATAGTTTTCAATACAGAAGTTTGCTTTCCTTCCATCGACTAAATATTCATGTTTATGTACTGTAACTGATTCCCTTTCACTTGCCATTTTAGAGCCTTTTAGAGATATATTTTTGAATTCTTCAAAATCAAGCATAACTACTTTTAGATATTGTCCCATACTAGCTTGAGAATGAGTAAAAACACCGGTATTGTCAGAGATATTTTTATAAGAATTAAGAGCCTGTTGAAAAGTCGAAGTAAACTTTTCTTCTAATAAACTTTTATTCCAATGTAAAGCACTTTGCTTGTAATTTAAAATTTCTTTTATTTGATTCTTAATAAATTCATTATTAAACTTTTGTTTGGTAAGTTTGTGTTTATTTTCCTGTTTCGTTTTTTGACTTTTCTCCGCATTTTCATAGTATCCAAGAACTATATATATTGATTAAATTCATCCATGAAACTGTAGAATATTGAAGCTTATCTAAGTCTCCATCTCTTCCCTCATCTTTAATAATCGGTATTATTGTCAATATTTTTGACGCATTATATGTGTTATAAATTCTGGCAAATGGATAACTTCTGGTTCGCTTAAGGGAACCCCACTTGGAATAAGCGACTTCTGTATTTTGTGCCTCTATAATTCCATAAGCTCTGGATTCATTAACATCAAATTGTTCCAAACATACTCTGTCTAAAGATTCTGTTAGACAGGCTGTATATTTTACATCTCTTATAAATCCAGTCAAATTCAAGACTTCGCTCATATTATGAAATTACGATCAAATTAATTAGATTAAAAGACGGCCTAAAGGTTGAACTCACCCGCCTTGTCAAAGTCTAGCAGCAAGTCGGGTGCAGTGATTTGTCAGATAGTCGGCAGCCAGTCATAGGCTTCTGGCTCAACATCGGGAACTTTTGTTAAGATTGTCTCATACTTTTCTCGACTTCCCTTTTTGGCCTTTTCTATTAGGTAATTTTCTGTCATCAACGCTGAAAGTTTCTCAGCGATCGCAGTAGAGATAAATTGATCGATCAAAATTCCATCACGAGCCGCTAGATCATCTAAACTTTTCTGTAATGAGTCGGGAATTTGAACTTGAATGGTACTCATGGTAACTTACCTATTAATCGTAGGAAACCTGAAGGCTCAAAGCGTGAGTTTCATTTTTAACATAGGCACCTTTACTCGATCGATAAATTACGCTCAAACCAATTAGATTAACCATCTACTTAACCGTTGGTTTGGGGAATTTGGAAGGAGAGGGAAAATATTCTACTCGTTCATTTTTAAGCGCTTGTGCCATGAAATCGCGCCAAATGGGAGCGGCAAAACCACCACCGGTGATACCTTTACCTAAAGTGCGGTTTCGGTCATCTCCAATCCACACTGCGGTGGCTAATTGGGGAACATAACCGACAAACCAGACATTTTTCTCGTTATCGGTAGTACCAGTTTTTCCCGCTGCCGGACGACCGATTTGGGCCGAGGTTGCTGTTCCTCCCTGAATAACTCCCTGTAGGACAGAGTTAAGAGAAGCAGTAGCCCAGGGGTCTAAAACTAGCTTCGGTTTGGGTGTATTATCGAGCATGACGTTACCACGGCTATCAGTAACACGCATGATAAAGGTAGGCTCGGAATGCCAGCCATTACTGGCAAAAGTAGCGTAGGCCCCCGCCATTTCCAGAGGAGTCACATCCACAGAACCCAAAGGTAAGGAGGTCACGGCAATTAAAGGACTCTCAAAACCCAGCAGACGACAAACTTCTATGACTTTATTTATCCCGACACGACGACCAAGAATAACTGCGGGAATATTCAGAGACTGCATCAGAGCTCTACGCAGGGAAACCGGGCCAGAAAAGCCGCCACCGTAGTTTTTTGGGCTATAGAAGCCGCCGGCTTCGCGAAAACGGATGGGAGCATCATTAACCACGGTTTCGGGGGTAAAACGACCACTAGCGAAGGCAGTATAATAAACGAAAGGTTTAAAAGCTGACCCCGGTTGACGACGGGATTGAATAGCGCGGTTTAATTGACTTTTATTGTAATCAACGCCACCGACGAGCGCCTTGACGAAATGGGTGCGGGGATCCACCGCAACTAGAGAAATTTGTAGGTCTTTGGTGCGAATACCGCGACCACGCAAGCTATTATAGGCCTTTTGAATGGTGGACTGGGCCATATTTTGAAAGTCGAGATTGATCGTGGTTTGAATCCGCATTCCCCCTTTAGTTAGGGTTTCCTTGCCAAATTTTTGCCGCAATTCTGCCACCACTGCATCGGTAACGTAGGGTAATTTACTTTCTTGCCAAGCGGTGGGTTTACCCAGTTTCAGCGGTTCCTTTAAAGCGGACTCTTCCTGTGCGGGGGTAATCCAACCTAAGCTACGCATCCGACTGAGAACCAGTGCCTGTCTTTCCTTGGCGGTTTTATAATTATTAAAAGGACTATAAACTTCCGGCGCTTGGATTAATCCAGCCATCATCGCCGATTCTGCTAAATTTAACTCGGAGGCGGGTTTATTAAAATAACTTTTAGCGGCGGTTTGGACTCCATAATTATTATGGCCCCAATAGATATTATTGAGGTACATTTCCAGAATGTCATTTTTGCTAAAAACCTGTTCTACTCGTATTGCTAGGACTGCTTCAGCTAATTTACGGCTAACGGTGCGCTGATGGGAAAGAAAGATATTTTTGACTAACTGCATGGTGATGGTAGATGCACCTTCCACCACACCGCCACTTTTCCAGTTAGCGACTACTGCCCGACCGATACTATTAGGATTAATACCACGATGGTGATAAAAATGGCTATCTTCGATCGCCATCACGGCGCGTTTTAGATTGGGAGAGATTTGATCGAGTTCCACCACTTCCCGATTCGCTTCTCCGTGTAAGCTGGTCAGGAGTCTGCCTTTAACATCGTAGATGTAACTGGTTTCCGTGGGAACGTAACCGCGTAAAATCCTCACATCGGGTAGATTGCGGTAACTAATCGCTAATCCTACCACAGCCCCCGTCACCACGGCCGTGGATACCATCAACAGGCCCAGAGCGGTTCCCCCTGCGACTCTAGAGACTCCCTGAAGAAAGCTATCGGGGGAACTACTGGACTGCTGCTCTTTGTCTTGATTGCCGAGGGTACTGGTGGACACGATGGTTACAATTTCCTTTTTCCAAGAGGGGACTGATCGATCGAACTGGCTTGAAAGTCTATTCTATAGGTTTTGTTAAAAAATCGAATACTGGCTTACAGCAATTATGGCCGATCTGGCTCTAGATTTGATCGGCCATGGCAGGGGGATGTAGGAGCAGCATAGTTAGATATCAGGGACAAAACAGGGTATCGCGGGTATTTCTGCCAGTTATGGGGTTAGTTCCTGTGGCTATCTCACAAAGATATTTTTCCACATCAGAGCGAATAATTGCATCGGTAAAATCGGCTCCGTCGATAATTGCACCTTTGATTAAAATGTTAGTGGCAAAAGCTCCTTCGAGAACGGCATTGGTAAAGTTGGCTCTGGTCAAACGAGCCGATTCTAAATCCGCATTTCTCATATTGGCATCGCTAAAGTCGGCCCCCTCCAAGTTGGCAGAAAAAAAGCGCACTCCCTCTAGATTGGCATGACTGAAGTTACTACCGCGCAGATTGGAGTGATCGAAGGTGGAATCGCGCAAATCCTGCCCCGCAAAGTCATTATCGATCAAATTGCGGTTATTATAACTTAGCGCTTGGGCCGGGGCCAAGAAGGATAATAATACTAATATACTAGCAAACAAGGTTAGTAGAGTTTTGCGAGAAAATTGCGCCATATTGCCACCTGATCAATCAACCTTTTCTATAATAAGCTGTACTGGATTTAAACCGCATATTGGGAATTTTAGTACACATGCTCGAACTGGCCGCCCCCTATAGTTTCTCAACAGGATTTATTATCATTACCCGGCACTCGTTGACAATTATCCCCAGATTTACCAAGAGCGATCGATCTGCTAGATTTTTGATGTTGGATATCTCAGATAGATATGGCTGGTCATAGTAAATGGGCAAATATTAAACGACAAAAAGCCCGGGTTGACGCCAAAAAAGGGCAAACTTTCACCCAGTTATCCCGGGCCATTATCGTGGCTACCCGTAACGGTGTTCCCGATCCGGCGGGCAATTTTCAGCTACGCACGGCGATCGAAAAAGCTAAGGCTGCCGGTATTCCTAATGACAATATCGAAAGAGCGATCGCTAAAGGGGCGGGAACTTGGGAAAATGACTCAGCTTTTGAGGAAATTCGCTACGAGGGTTATGGTCCTGGGGGTGTGGCGATCCTGATCGAAGCACTGACCGATAATCGCAATCGCACGGCGGCGGCTCTGCGGACGGCTTTTAGCAAAAATGGCGGTAATTTAGGTGAAACGGGCTGTGTAGGCTGGATGTTTGACCATAAGGGGGTAATTCGCCTTGAGGGAACTATTGATGAGGATCAGCTTTTAGAAGTTTCCCTAGAAGGCCAGGCCCAATCCTACGAGTTTTTTGACAGTGAGGAGGAAGGTCAAGGAGCAGCAGTTTTTACTGAGGTGTCTAACCTGGAGAGATTGAATAAGGTTCTGCAAGCAGCGGGATTTAAGGTCAAAGAAGCAGAATTACGCTGGATTCCCACTAATACCCTAGAAGTGAGCGATCGAGAGCAGGCCCGTTTTTTATTCAAGTTAATCGACACCCTAGAATCCCTTGATGATGTGCAATCGGTGACGGCTAATTTTGATTTAGTTGAGGAATTGATGTTAGGGTATCTGTGATCCTAAATTCCTAGACTGCTCACTGATTCTGGGCCTGATCAAGAAATAATCTGTCCCCAAAATCCCGTAAAAATTCGGGTTCCGTCTTTGAGAATATGAATTTCTACTTGATTCGATGCCCAATTAATCTGATCTTGCAGAGCGGGATTGAGGAGGTGAATCCGTTGATTGCTAGAAGAAACGGGAGAATCGGGAGAATGAATAGCCAGGGATTCCACATAGGCCCCATCCACCAAAATATCTAACTGGGCCAATAATTCTTGGGAGTGGGGCGGTGCTTGGGTTGAGCGCAATTGTTCGATCGTAAATCCCGTGAAGGACATCACATTTAAGCCTTTTTCCTTAACATATTTAGCCAATTCTGTCAAGGCTTTTGCTTGCCAAAAAGGTTCACCTCCGGAGAAAGTTAGGCCGCTATTGCGGGGATTAGCCAAAATTTTGGCAGCTAGAGACTCAACGGTAATTAATTGATTGATCTCGAAGGACCAGGAAGCTTGATTAAAACAACCCCGACACTCGCGAGAACAACCCTGTACCCAGACCACAGCCCGACAACCGGGACCGTTAACGGCGGATTCATCCACATAGCCCATGATATTGAGATGATGGGCGGGAATTTGCCCTAATTGGGCAGCAATAGTCAGACTCATCGCTTATAACCCTCGATCGATTCCTATCTTTTTCATGCTAGGAAAAAAAGACAAAAATCGGTCGCTCTGGCCATGATTTTTAACCTTTGACACACAGCACCTGCTTGAGAGTGGCGACAATTTCCACTAGATCAGCCTGTTGATTCATCACCTGTTGGATAGGTTTATAGGCCCCTGGAATCTCATCAATAACGCCCTCATCTTTGCGGCATTCAACCCCTTGGGTTTGGGCGATTAAATCATCAAGAGTAAAGGTTTTTTTAGCCAGATTTCTCGACATCAAGCGCCCGGCCCCGTGGGAACAGGAACAGAAGCTATTATGTTCTCCTTTGCCTTTAACAATATAAGATTGCGCTCCCATGGAACCGGGGATAATGCCATAATCGGTTTCTCTGGCGCGGACGGCTCCTTTGCGGGTGACATAAACCTCATCCCCAAAATGAATTTCTTTTTCGGCGTAATTGTGATGACAATTAACTACTAAGAGGGGTTTAGTTGGTTTGCCTCCCGCTAGATGTTTTTCAACAATGCGTTTAAATCTAGCCATCATAATTTCCCGATTATAACGGGCATATTCCTGGGCCCATTGTAGGTCATGCCAGTAGGCGGTAAATTCTTCTGTACCGGCGACAAAGTAGGCTAGATCTAAGTCAGGTAATTTACATTCTGCTAGTTTGGCTAACTCTTTGGCGGTATTAATATGACATTGGGCCAGTTGATTACCAATACCTCTAGAACCGGAATGGAGCATTAACCAAACTTGATTGTCTGTATCTAAACAAATTTCGATAAAGTGATTACCACCCCCCAAAGAACCCATTTGTTTAAGGGCTTTTTTCTCTAGGTTTTGTACACCTCGATGAATCTGTTTAAATTCTGTCCATTTTGACCATTTGGTCACTTCTCGATCTACTTCTTTATTTTCAGCAAAACCGACGGGAATATTTTCTTCCACATCGAGGCGAATTTTTTTGAGTTTTCCTTGCAATTGTTCACCAGTGAAGGGCATTTTTAGGGCAGCCATGCCGCAACCGATATCGACTCCGACGGCGGCAGGAATTACGGCATCTTTGGTGGCAATCACCGAACCAACTAAAGCCCCTTGACCCAAGTGAACATCGGGCATTAAAGAAATGTGTTTATAAACAAAAGGGAGAGAAGCTACATTTTTAACCATTTGGGTTTCTTGGGGTCCCAATTCATGCCCCGCCCAAGATAAAATCGGTGTTTGTGTGGAAAGTTCCAGAGTTTCGTAAGCCATAGTTTTTATGAAATAATCAAATAAAAAGCCGATACAACCAAAATAACGAAATTGAGATTCTGCGACAAGTTAGATAAATTTAGATAAATTGTTATCGGCGATCGTGTTTTAGCACAGAAGATGAGCTGTTGACTATCTAAATTACCCGTTCAGACTGCTCCCTGGGAGAATTTTTGACTTTCACCGGAGGTTTACCGACTACTGCAATACTACCAAAAAGGTTCGGATACCTACACTATCGAGAAAGTGGGGTTATTTTGCACTATAGAGATAACAAAGGAACTGATAGGGGTGGGTATCGCCTAAAAACCGAGTACAGTTCCGATTCTAGAAGTCACTGTAAGTTGTATCGGAGCAGCACAAAGATTATGGGAAAAGTAGTTGGAATTGACTTAGGGACGACTAACTCCTGCGTCGCGGTTATGGAAGGGGGTAAACCCACCGTTATCGCCAACGCCGAAGGGTTTAGAACCACGCCCTCGGTCGTCGCCTACGCCAAAAGTGGCGATCGCCTAGTAGGACAAATCGCCAAACGTCAAGCGGTAATGAACCCGCAAAATACCTTTTATTCCGTCAAACGCTTCATCGGCCGGAAATTCAACGAAGTTACCAACGAAGCCACAGAAGTATCCTACAAAACTCTCCAGGACGGCAACGGCAACGTTAAATTAGACTGTCCCGCCCAGGGCAGACAATTCGCCCCCGAAGAAATTTCCGCCCAGGTACTGCGGAAACTGGTGGAAGATGCCAGTAAATACCTCGGCGAAACCGTTACCCAAGCAGTTATCACCGTACCCGCTTATTTTAATGACTCCCAACGTCAAGCCACCAAAGATGCTGGAAGAATTGCCGGGATTGATGTTCTCCGCATTATCAACGAACCCACTGCCGCCTCTCTTGCCTACGGATTAGACAAAAAAGCTAACGAAACCATTCTTGTTTTTGACTTGGGTGGGGGAACCTTTGATGTATCGGTTCTAGAAGTGGGTGATGGTGTCTTTGAAGTTCTCGCCACCTCTGGAGATACTCATCTCGGTGGTGATGACTTCGATAAAAAAATCGTTGATTACTTAGCCGGAGAATTCAAAAAAGTTGAAGGAATAGATCTCCGTCAAGATAAACAGGCCCTGCAACGTCTCACGGAAGCGGCAGAAAAAGCCAAAATTGAGCTTTCTAGCGTTACCCAAGCGGAAATTAACCTGCCCTTCATCACCGCTACCGCCGAAGGACCAAAACACCTAGATACCACTTTAACTAGAGCTAAATTTGAGGAAATTTGCGCCGGTTTAATTGATCGCTGTCGGGTTCCCGTCGAAAATGCCATCCGTGATGCCAAAATCGATAAATCTGCCCTCGATGAAGTGGTTCTCGTCGGTGGTTCAACCCGGATTCCCGCCGTCCAGGAATTAGTTAAAAAAGTTCTGGGCAAAGATCCTAACCAAAGCGTTAACCCCGATGAAGTGGTAGCCGTCGGTGCCGCTATTCAAGGTGGTGTTCTCGCCGGTGAAGTTAAAGATATTCTTCTGCTTGATGTTTCCCCCCTGTCTTTGGGTGTGGAAACCCTCGGCGGTGTGATGACGCGGATTATTCCCCGCAACACCACTATTCCCACCAAAAAATCGGAAGTTTTCTCCACGGCAGTGGATGGACAAACTAACGTGGAAATCCACGTCCTGCAAGGGGAACGGGAAATGGCCAGAGATAACAAGAGTTTGGGAACTTTCCGACTCGATGGCATCCCTCCCGCTCCTCGTGGTGTGCCTCAAATCGAAGTGGTTTTCGACATCGATGCTAACGGTATTCTCAATGTCACCGCTAAGGATAAAGGTACAGGAAAAGAACAATCGATCAGCATCACTGGCGCTTCTACCTTGCCCCAAAATGAAGTGGAACGCATGGTTAATGAGGCAGAATCGAATGCCTCAGTGGATAAGGAACGTCGTGAACGCATTGAACGCAAAAATCAAGCTGATTCCTTGGTTTATCAAGCTGAGAAGCAGTTAGCCGAGTTGGGTGATAAGGTTCCTCCATCTGAAAAAAATAAAGCCCAAGGGTTGATTAAAGACCTGAAAGAAGCGATCGCTCAAGAGGACGATGGTAAGATCAAAATCATCCTACCGGAATTACAACAAGCCCTCTACGCGATCGGTAGTAGTATGTATCAGCAGGCGCCCCCTAGTAATCCCCCCGGTGGCAATGATGACAATGGCCCCTCTGGTGGTGCTGGTGGCGGCGATGATGTCATCGATGCGGAATTCTCCGACGCTAAATAAAAATTAAGTTCTTAGCTTCGGGAAGGACACAAGTTAACTTGTGTCCTTTTTTTGTTGCCGCTTTCTCTTACAAATAAGTAGGAATAATATTTTGCCATAAATCAGCTTGGATAAATCGAGATAAATGACCTACATTCGTAGTTGCAATTATCATATGTGGAATAGATAGAGTTATCGCTTGTGCAACTAAAATCATATCACCGTCAATTGTCTTATCTCCTGCTGTGGGTTGTCCTTGTTGACGCCCTTGCGCCCAAAATAAGGCAGCTTGTCGCATTGTGTCCGTTGTAATGGGTAGATATTCTATTAATTCACATAACTCATCTAGTCGTTTAATTCCCTTAATCTTGTTAGCGCGTAATAACTCTCGGCGAACTTCATAATCAGCTATTTCGGGAAGAATAACCCTAATACCTTCTTGAGTTAAAGTTTGCAGCTAACGAGTACAAGCTAGACTTTCATGCGATCGCTTAGGATTGGTAATTAAACCGATAATTCCGATGTCTAATAAAACAACTTGACTCACCAACTTATCCCTTTTAATTGTGACGGAAATAAAGGACGATCAGATAAACGATCTTGATCGAGTATCTCAATTAAATATTCACCTATTTCTTGTTGTTCTTCCTCATCTTCTTCATCGATCCAAGACTGAAGAAGATTAACCAGTTTGATTTTTTTTCTTGGGATAAAATGTTATCTGTGAGCAGTTTTATGGTGTAAGATTCTAGGGAAAGTCCCTGCTCTATTGCTCTTTGGGTAAGATATTGCTCTATTTCCGGTGTTAGATTAAGGGTTAGTGCCATAGTCGTTTTTTTTAGAGTTATTTCACCCCATTCTATCTTAATTAATCAGTTTTGTATTGAACAAAATCTACACACAGGGATGTAAATCCCTCGCTTACGTCCCCGAAAAACATTAATTAACTAGGGTCTGCTGAATAAATCTAAAAACCTTGTTGGATAAGACTTTTAGACCTTTTTGAAATCCAAAAGTACCTGGCATGGGAGTGATCGGGGGGAAAATTCCGGGACTTTTTCCCTGAAAATTAGGTAGTTGACCACCTGAAAATCGGTAAAACCCCACACCCCACACCCTACCCCCAAGAAAAACTTTTTGCCGCAACCCTAACTATCATTACTATTGTCTTGATTGCGCTTTTTAGACAGCAATACACCTAACCCTAATATTACTATTGACAAAATTGTAGAAGGTTCGGGAATAGATATCGATGAATCCACTTGAACTATTTTTATCAACTGACTTTGATTACCAGAATAACTGGCAACACTGCCATCGCTAAAACCAGTTTGAGATAAATCAATATTAAGTACCAGACTAGAATTACCATTGCCGATTACTTGAAAGTGCAATAAACTAAAAGTATCCAATTGATTAATTCCCAGAGGTGAACCAATGCCCAAAAATGGTAAAGAACCGCCTCCTAAGTTAGTAATTGAACCATTGGTATTGTCTAATATTCCCGTGCGTCCAAAGGGGAAATTAGAGGTAATAAGAAGACTATTAATATCTGAGGGATTGAAAGGATTGTCGATGTTTTGAATTGAGCGAGGATCGAAGGATAAATTAATAGCACCGCTAGTGATACCGACAGGATTAATATCACTATTTTTCATTAAAATTTCCACAAAAAATCTATCGCCTACACGGAGAGGATTATTAATAATAGTTCCCACTAGGCCACTATTATCAGTTTTGAGGTTGAATTGAGTAGTCAGACTAGACATAATGTAGTTCTCCTGAGTTAAAAAAGTTAGCGAGTTAAAACAAATGCTACGCCAAGCAGCATTTATTCAAAAATCTGGTAAGGGAAGTCACACTAACTGGGTACATCATTTGTACTCTGGTAAAGTTACTGTTTCTGGAAAAGACAGTACCGATGCAAAGTTGTATCAAGAAAAAGAAGGTAAGAGGAATCAAGAAAATAGCACAAATTAAATATCGCATGGTGATTCAATGGTCTGATGAAGATAATTGTTTTTTGGTTGCATTGCCTGATTTTCCAAGGCAATATTTGCGTACTCATGGAGATACTTATGAGGAAGCTGTCGCTAATGGAAAAGAAGCAATAGAATCGCTAATGATTGCTTATCAAGTAGATAATGAACCCTTACCTAAACCGTTATTTTGTAGGATGGGTTAGGAAGTGCGCTAACCCATCAAAACCTATTGTAATTAACCGGAATGGTTGGGTTTCCTTGGGTCAACCCAACCTACGAAGATGGGGTTTTCTTGGGTCAACCCAACCTACAGAGTTAATCTAAACTGTTCAAGAAATTAAAAAAGATTGGAGTTTACCATGAATCAAACGTCTTCTACCCCTAGCCTAGAAAAAGTTAAACAAAGAGCAGCTAAAATTCAAGAAATTTGTCGTAGAGCCGATGCAGAAATCTTGATTTTAGATGAATTAATTGCCCAATTAGAAGCTGAAAATCGCTCTTCTACTCTTCATCTTTACCGCTTAAACAAGGCTAAACATTTGTTAGATCAAGTTTAGTTATGTAATTTAGCATTAGAGAATTTCAGGGTCTAGTGTTCCTTATCTAGAGAATTTCATCAACAGACTAAAATTCTAGCCTGCTTTTGCATTATAACAAAGAGACATAAAACCCATTGCTTACGTCCAGTAGGATTAGTTAATGGAGAATTTACTGTCTCTGTTTGTCCTCTTTTTTTAAGGAGTGATTACATCTAAAATATCTCGATACAAAGGCGCACATTTTCCAGCCATTTCTAAACCTGTATTTAGTCCTTCACTTGAAAAATATAAATCTTTTCGATCTACAGCGCGAATAATTTTATCTCTATCACTTTTAGGCAAATCACCCCAACCAGCTTCACAGTAAGCATCTGGATGGGTTCCATAAGCAAATTTCTTAAATGCCTTAGAGTCTAGTTCTAGTTTTGAAAATCCTTGAGGATCTGATTTTAGTTTATCCTCAATTTTTTCTTGTAATTTTTTACCTACATTTTTGAGAAATTGCTGACCATTAGGAGTTAGTTTTTGATAGGTTTCTGTCATAAATATTCTAAGATACTTATCTCCAAAACCTAAGTAGTAATCGGGTGCTTTTTGGTTCGGATTTCTTCTTCTAAAGTCTTCTTCACGGAATTTATAGTAGTCTAAATTTCCAAGTTCAACTTTTGGATCAGATTTATTTTTTCCTTCATTTTGCCGAATTTCATAATATTTCAGGCTTCCGGGTTGACCCACAGGGAATGGTGTAGGAGATTTTGTGAAGATAAAACTAGCTAAAATACCTTCAGTAATTTTTCGATCAAATATTTTATTGATATTAAGTATTCCTCCGTAGTCTCCTTCATTATGCATATTAATTGCAATTTTATGTTTTTTATCAAAACTGGATAGACAAACTATTATATAATCTTCTAAAGTAGTCTGGCGATACAATATTGCATTTTTACCTGCAATTTTCATCGAATAAAGAAAAGTATAAGCACTAAAAGATTGATTTTGCAAATTTCTAATTTCACTTATTGAGCAAGGTGTCCATTCATTATTCGCAATATAGATTTCTGCACTTTCATAAAACGAACCATCCCAATGAAAATCAGAAGCTTGCCGTAGACATTGAATATATTTATATAATGATGGATTGTAAATACTAATAGTGGTAGCATTATTCTTGAGTGCGCGGTAATTAGCAGGAATTTTGAAAGCTAAACCATAATCATCAAGACGAATTTCACGAGTTTCTGTAGCTGGTTTAGATAAGCTAGGTTCTTTACCACAAGCAGCCATTGTTCGTTGTGCATTAGCTGGTAATTGAACATTAAAGTATCCTAATAATAAAATGAATGTTGCAATAGAAAATTTCTTGATAAAAACGTGACACGCATTATCTGCAATTCCCGCCGCACCAATTTCACCACTTAAAATAGTAATATTATTAGCAATATTACGCTGATTTAGGGCAGTTTCCGTTCCTGCAAACCCGCCATAAATCCCCACATTATTTTTCAGGGTAAAACTTGCAGTTCTGTCGGTTCCCGTAGTCGGTTTATACGTCCCCGCAGCCACCCAAATCTCATCACCAGCTTGTGCCGCAGTAATAGCACTTTGTAAACTGCCATAAGCATTGTTCCAAGCGGAACCATTACCTGTTGAACCAGACTTAACGTAGATGATAGCCATAATATACCTCGTGTGAAAAAGACGGTAGAGAGTTGATAGGGAATATCGACCCGAAACTTAGTTCGAGTTAGATAAAGTTGATAAGTAAGCGAATAGTGGAGAAAACTGTCTCTAAAGACAGCAAAACCATTAATCAAGCTGAGATGTCAGAAAATTTAGCACTGGTTAGGGATAATGCTTAGATTGTAGAGGCGAATAATTATAAGCTCCGTTTATTTTTTTTTTTTTCATTCATCAGCAGAGCTTATTAAATAAATCGAGCAGAGAGAAAATATCTGGTATAATCCCACTTCTGAGAAAATTTACCTAGAGATAAGCCGATTTGTGTTGCTAAGGCTATATTTTGATTAACTTTTGTCAAGTTATTCGGAGAATCAAGTTATTTTGTCATCAGTTAAGGTAGGGAGATGACTACAGCCTTATCATCGGGGTCAGTCATGGGAATTTGGCCGCTATTATGGATTGTCTGGCTATAATATAATAATTAATATTGACATATTTGCCCACTCAATTCAATCGACTTATCATGAGTATTGTTATTTCTAACGAGATGATACAAGCTACTGGTAAAACAGAAAATTTACTGAAGCTTGACCTAGCTATTATTATGTTTAAAGATTATCACATTAGCAGTGCTAAAGCTGCTGATTTTGCGGGTTTATCTTTAATCGAATTTCGTCAAGAATTAGCCAAAAGAGATATTTGTGTTAATTACGATGTTGCAGATTTTCAATTAGAGTTACAAACTTTAAATCGATTGGGGGATTTGTGATCGTTGTTAGTAATACTTCTCCTATTACCAGTTTGTCTGCTATCGGTTATGTCAATTTGCTACATGATATTTATGGAACAATTATCATTCCATCAGCCGTTTATGAAGAAATGACCCATGTAGGTTATGCTGTCCCCGGAACAATAGAAGTTACAACTTTATCTTGGATTGAAAAAAGGACGTTAGAAAATCGTTCATTATTTGAACAATTAAATCATGAATTACATCGAGGAGAATCAGAAACAATCGCCTTGGCAATTGCTTTGGGTGCTGATAGGGTAATTATGGATGAAAATCCAGGCAGAAAAAAAGCACTGAGTTTAGGACTGAATGTAATTGGCGTTTTAGGAATTTTACTAATAGCAAAACGTCGAGGATTAATTACAGCAATTAAGCCGTTAATGGATGATTTAATATCTCAAGCTGGCTTTCGGATTAATCGAGCATTATACTTAGATGTTTTACAATCAGCACAAGAGGAAAAGAGCGTTTTATGATTTGCTTTTGTGTCGTTAGAAACTGCAATTACAACAAAATTAGTAAAAAGAGACGTAAATGCTATCGCTCACGTCCCCTCCAAACATCAATTAATCATCGTTATTGTCGTCTTGTTTATGCTTTTTAGAAAACAATGCCCCTAATCCTAGTGTTACTATTCCTAGAATTGTAGAAGGTTCGGGAATAGGTGTTGTAGATTCAGGGATATTAGAGATAGGAGAAGGTTGAATTTGAAATTCAGCAATAAAGCTTCCTGTGTTATCGCCGTAAAATCCAACGGGAATTTCTCCTGTAGAAGAAACACCAAGTCCATCAAAAAAGCCTAAAAAAAGTCGGGTTGCTTTTTCTGGTACATTAAATTTCTGAATATCACCGAAGCCTGTTCCTGTTAGTCCGTCTCCAATGAAAAATGTTTGTTTTAGCAGTGGTGATAGCTCTTTAAAATTGTAATTTCCACTAAGGTTAGGTGCTGGAGATGTTGGTGTTGAATTATCTAGAAAGACACCGACTAAATATCTACCTATTCCCTCACCAATTATACCTGAGATTCCATTTAGAGATGGGTGAAAATAAGCTCCTTTAGTAACATCTCTGATATCTGCACCATCAGGTCCATTAGACAAAGGAACACCATAATTAATAATCCCTGTGATTTGGGAAAAGGTAAGAACTTGTTTTGCGGCTGCTGAAAAATTATAGACTGGAGGTAAGATTCCAGCACCGCCAACTTGAGATGGCGGAATACTCTGTCCAGCACCATAGATATTTGACTGAGCATTAACATTCATAGTTACTGCTTGAGCAAAATTATTTCCTCCAAGAATAGTCAGAGAAAACGTTATAACTCCAAAAGCCAAAGCATTTCGCAAACTATAAAATAAATTAGGCTCTTCGGTAATTGTTATGCAAATAATTAACTTAAAATAAAATTCGATGAGATAACCTATACTCCAAGAATAGCTAAAACCCATACGGGAAAAGGACTTAAGGCACAAATAGATTAATACCAAAAGATAGACAATCGAGTTAAGATTTGATATAATAGCCAAAAACGAGATTATTTTACTTATGATAGTTGACAAATTTTTGAACCTACAAGGAACCTGTATTCAAGGCTATCGACACCTAGAAAATATCGGTATAGTTTGCCGAATCGAATCGAAAAATCAAAAAGCAACCTGTCCTCATTGTGGGTTAGAGAGCGATAAACTACACCAAAATCATCGACATTTAGT
>JAADBR010000092.1 GCA_009995705.1 Microcystis aeruginosa W13-11 | reverse complement strand
CAGAACAGAGTAAATCTGTTAAGGCAGGTGCGGAACCCCGCAAGGGAAAGAAGCAGAAACCTAAATCGTGAGGTTTGGGAATCACCGTCCGTTTACGGCGGTGAGGATGTCAACTCCCTTAATATTTCCTTACTTTTTCGTTAATATTTATGATGGCAAAGCCATTTAATGGTCTGAACAAGTACAGACAAGAAAGTGCAGAAAGTGGGCATTTCCCTCCGTCGAGCATCGGAACCATAAACAAGCAAAAGTATCTGTATATTTAGTTACTAAATAGGGTCTGCTGAAAAAGTTTTTCCTGGGGGTAGGAGTCAGGAGTCAGGAGTCAGTAGCCGGTCGTTTCGGGCTTTGTTGCCCTTGTTTGTTGTACCAAGCTATGTACTACAAGAAGGATAATGCAAGGTTTTTGAAAGTCCCAATCCTATTTTCTTGCACTAACATCGGACTTTAACAGGTCAAAAGCATTATTTTAAAAGGGTTTTACCATTATTCAGCAAGCCCTAAATAAGACAGATTTGCCCTAGATGCAGCCCAGGGAAAAGCCAGTCAAAAACTAACCCATCAGGATCACCGTATCGATGACGTGGATCACACCATTATCTGCCTCGATATTACCCGCGACCACCGTGGCATTTTTCACCTCAAAACCTTCGCTACAATCGACGGGAATCGGTGAACCCTCTAGAGAAGTCACTACAGCCAATTTTGCCAAATCTTCCTGCATATATTTGCCCGCAACGACGTGATAGGTGAGAATTCGGGTTAATTGGGGGATATTCTGCACTAGGGTTGTAATCGTCCCGGGGGGCAATTTGGCAAAAGCTTCGTCGGTGGGGGCAAAAACCGTGAAAGGGCCAGGACTTTTTAGGGCATCCACAAGATTAGCCGCTTGTACCGCCGTCACTAGAGTTTTAAAATTATCGGCACTGACCGCAATATCGACAATATCTGCCATAAACTTAACTCAATCCCTTAAAAAAATTATCTATTTCAGATTTTAAACTCAATCTTGTCCCAAAGATCACTTTACTAAATTGTGTGTCAAAAGTTGGTAAAGTAGCCTAGTCTAATAAAATAGCAACCGACATAGGCCATCCTTACCTAATGCCTTAAAACTGAGTAACTCTTGAGTGACTTTGATTTTTTTCCCGGTTTTTTCGTTGCGAGTAAAATAGGGTGTTTTCTGGGATTTAGCCAAGAGTTCTTAAGTTTAGCCATAGTCTCAGTTTTAGCGGGTTTATTCGGGCAAATAGTCACTATTGCCTCTGTCCTTTAGTCACATCTTTCTTAACATTTCAAACCCTTGTAGCACAAGGCTTTCAAGACTCGGTTAACAATTTGTAATATTCCTTGTTGACACCCTTACTGACCAAGAAAAAACTGAAATCAAGTCAGGATAAGGGTTGGAGTACTTACTGAAAAAATTGTTAAGAAAGATGCCTATAAGGGATAGGGGTGTGTCTGATAATTTTTAACCCCTACCCACTTAACTAGGGTTTATAACTGGGAAAATCGATATAACCTTCCTTGTCAAAAGAATACCAATCCTTCATCTCAGCATCGGGATTAAGAGGCCAATTATTGGCGAATCTTTCCACCAAATCGGGATTACTGATATAGGGGCGACCGAAAGCAATTAAATCCGCATCTCCTAACTGAATAGCGGCTTCAGCAGTTTCTTTTGTATAACCGCAATTGCCGATTAAAGCACTATTAAAAACAGCCCGAAACTCGGATAAAAGCATCGGTTGACCCTTTTCATGAAAACCAAAAGCCAAGCCATCTAGCAGATGCAAATAAGCTAAATTGTACTCATTTAATCTTTGGGCAATATAGAGAAAAGTTTCTCGAAAATCCTCGGAACCCATGTCATTATAAACCCCATTGGGAGACAGACGCACCCCCACCCGATGACTGGGAAAAACAGCTAAAATTGCCTCGACTACTTCCTGTAAAAAACGATAGCGATTTGCCAAACTGCCACCATACTTATCCTGACGCTGATTAGTGGCCGATTGTAGAAAAGTATCGATTAAATAACCATTGGCCCCGTGAATTTCTATGCCATCAAACCCCGCTAATTCTGCCCTCTGAGCGGCTTGACGGTAATCGGCGACAATTGCGGCGATTTCCTCGGTTGCCAAGGCTCTAGGGGTCTCGTAGGGCTGTTTACCTATGGGTGTATGCAACTCCCCCTTAATTCTAATTGCGGAAGGGGCAACCGGTAAAGCCCCATTTTCCTGAAAACTCGGATGAGAAGCGCGACCACAGTGCCACAATTGACAAAAAATTGGTGTTCCTTTTCTTTGGGCGATTTTTGTGACCATTTGCCATGCTTGCGCTTGTTCATCGGTGTAGATACCGGGGGTATTTTGCCAACCGTTAGCTTGGGGAGAAATTACCGTCGCTTCTGTAATCATTAATCCGGCGCTGGCCCTTTGCCGGTAATACTCGGCCATTATCTCATTAGCAAGACGTTTTTCTCCGGCTCGCGCTCGCGTCATGGGAGCAAGCACAAGACGATTTTCTAGGTTTAAATCTCCCAATTTAAATTGACTTAAAAGAGCCAGGGAAGTAGTGAAGGAAGTCATCGAATTTGCCGATAGAGAGTTTAGGTTAATTTTACCGCAGTTAGTTAAAACCAGACAATCGCACCCAAGGATGATTGATTTTCTGGCTATCTGCGAGATTGTTCCTCCGCTAAGGGAGTAAAATTAATCGGATCAACTAGCTGAATATAATTAATATTGGTCATAAATCTGACTATAATTACCAGTTATTTAATTTATTCATCGTCCAAAATTAAAGAGACAAAAATTAAATTTTCTGGTAGTTGAGTCATGCTAATTCGGTATAGAATAGTGTAATTACGCTTATGTTTATATGACCAGAAATAGTCATTTTCGAGATGTCTAGTAACTCGTATTTTACCGATAAAATAGACTTCCTAAAGACTAAAATGAAACCCTTAAAATTCGCAAGCAGCAGAGTTTAAGAGGGTTTTTCAGAATCAGCATTTTTTAGGGAACCTACCCAAAAATACCCAAAAGAGGCACACAGCCTCTTCAGCGCCTTGATAAAAATGGGAAAACAGGAGTTTTTAGCAAGCATCATTCATTTAATTGTAGTAATCTCCAAAAAATAGCTATTTTTTTCACAATTTATTTAGAACTAATTTATGGGTAAAAAAAAAAGTCTTGATCGACTTGGGCTTTGTGGCTAGTATGTAAAGCATCTAGCTTCTTCATTGGAGACACCTGAATGAAAGCCCTATTACTCTGGCCGCTGATGCCCAACTCCTTTTGGTCCTATCAAGAGACTTTAGATCTAGCCGGTTTAAGAGCAACCAATCCGCCCCTGGGTTTGATTACGGTGGCAGCCCTGTTACCATCGGATTGGGAAATCCGGTTTGTTGATCGCAATGTCCGATTAGAAACGGCTTCGGATTGGGAGTGGTGCGATTTGGTCATCATCTCCGCCATGATCATTCAGAAAAATGACTTTCAAGAATTGATTGCCAAAGGGTTGCAGTTGGGTAAAAAAGTGGCGGTGGGCGGGCCTTACCCCACCTCCTATCCAGAAGTTGCCCAAAAAGCTGGAGCAGATTACCTGATTCTGGATGAAGGAGAACTGACAATCCCGCTGTTCCTGGCAGCCCTGGAGCGGGGTGAACCGAGTGGTGTCTTTAGAGCCAGTGAGAAACCCGATGTCACCATGACACCGATCGCCCGCTATGATCTACTAGATCTGGATGCCTATCTGGCGATTACCGTGCAGTTTTCTCGGGGTTGCCCCTTTCAATGCGAATTTTGTGACATCATCAACCTCTATGGCCGCAAACCGCGCACCAAAACCCCAGAACAAATGTTGGCTGAGTTGGAGACGTTATATCAACTGGGCTGGAGGCGCTACATTTTTGTTGTCGATGACAACTTCATTGGCAATAAGCGGAATGCCAAGGTGTTTCTGCGGGAGTTGATCCCCTGGATGGAACAACACCAGTATCCCTTTAAACTGATTACGGAAGCTTCCCTTAATCTGGCCGAAGACAGCGAACTGATTGAGTTAATGGTCAAGGCCGGCTTTATGCTGGTGTTTATGGGGATTGAGACACCAGATACCGATAGCTTAATCGGCATTAACAAGGTTCAAAACACCCGCCAATCCCTGATCGAATCCTGTCACAAAATTACCCGCATGGGGCTGCAGATTATGTCTGGCTTCATTATCGGTTTTGACAATGAGAAACCAGGCGCAGGGCAGCGGATCAAAGATTTTATTATGGAGGCGAGTATTCCCCAGGGGCAGTTTAGCCTGCTCCAGGCACTGAAAAATACCGCCCTGTGGAATCGCCTGCAACGGGAAGGTCGTCTGGTAGATGGCATGGGCACTGTCCATCAGGGAGCCATGATGAACTTTGAGCCAACTCGCCCGGTGGAAGAGATTACCGAAGAATACATCGACGCTTTCTGGGAAATCTACGATCCTGTTAACTACCTGAAACGAACCTTCAACCATTTCATGATCATGGGGGGATGGCGCGGCAAATCGAACCGTAAATTAGATTGGCAACAGTGGCAATTGTTCCGTTCCCTGCTCTGGCGGCAGGGGATTGTCCGACCGACGCGGTTCCGTTTCTGGTGGCAACTGGCGGTGATTGCCTGGGTCAAGCCCCGTCTGCTAGAAGAGTATCTAGCGACCCTAGGGATAGGTGAGCATTTTTTTGCCTATCGCTATGAAGTAAGAGAACAATTACTAAAACAACTAGCCGATTTGAAGCAACAGAAAGCAAGGGTAGCCCAGCTGGAAAAAACGCTAAAAAACTAGACAATAGCAGCGACGAACAGTCAATGCAGACATTTTGGCCAATTTTTCTTTTTAGGATGGTTTTCCTGAGTTGAGATTCTCCCCCCTTACTTTGAGTAAAGGGGGAAAAAAATCAATTGGCACGCTGTTCAACCAACAGTTGGTAAGCATGATTAAAATCAGCCGTTGTAATGCGAATCTCAGCTGGGTCAGTCATTCCCTGATGGCGATAACGACGAATTGCCATCAGTGCCGCTTGGTTACATAATAACGCTAAATCTGCGCCATTCCAGCCTTCGGTTGCCTGGGCCCAATAGCCTAGATCCACATCCTCTAAAGGACGTTCATCATTGTGGACCCCCAGAATTGCTAAACGACTAGAGGCGTTCGGCAAATCAACTTTTAACTGTAAATCTAACCGTCCCGCTCGCAATAGGGCCGGATCTAACGCATCTGGGCGATTAGTGGCTCCAATCACTAAAATCGTTGCCCCCGTTTGCAACCCATCTAACTCCGTGAGGATTTGTCCCACAACCCGGTCACTCACGCCTGAATCCCCACTATAACGACCTCTTGCCGGTGCTAAAGTATCAATTTCATCAATAAAAACCACACAAGGGGCTGCCTGACGAGCTTTGGCAAACAACTCACGCACCGCTTGTTCACTCGCCCCTACCCATTTACTCAAAAGCTCAGGTCCATTAATACTGATAAAATTAGCTCGCGCCTGAGATGCAACCGCTTTGGCCAATAAGGTTTTTCCCGTGCCGGGGGGACCCCAAAGTAAAATACCTTTGGGAGCTTGGGCTTTGGTTTGCGTATATAATTGCGGATGGAGTAATGCCCCTTCCACGGATTCCTGTAGGGTTTGTTTAATCTGTTCAAGTCCGCCAATATTGTCCCAGACCACATGGGGAGATTCCACCTCCACAGACCGCAATACCGCCGGTTTAACTTCTTTAAGGGCTTGCAAAAAGTCGGCTTGAACCACCGTCATTGTTTCTGGAATTCGCGAGTCAATCGTAGGAACCTGGCGCCGCAAAGCACTATAGGCCGCTTTCTGGCAAACGGCTTTTAAATCTGACCCGACAAATCCCACCGCATTATCGGCAATCAGATCTAAGGAAACTGATTCATCTAGGGGCATGGAACGGGTGAGAATTTGCAGGATTTCTAAACGGCCCTTGCGGTCAGGCACCCGAAAGAGGACTTCTCGGTCAAACCGTCCAGGGCGACGGAGGGCAGGGTCAAGATGGTCGGGACGGTTGGTCGCCGCTAGAACAATCACCCCTTGACTTTGAGCAAACCCATCCATTAAACCCAGCAATTGGGCCACCAGTCTTTTTTCTACTTCCCCTTCAACTTTACTGCGATCGGGTGCCATGCTATCAATTTCGTCAATAAAAACGATACAAGGCGCATTCTTACTGGCTTTCTCAAAAATTCCCCGCAGTTTTTGCTCGGCTTCCCCATAATATTTGCTGATCACCTCTGGTCCGACTAAGGCAATATAATTAACACCGAGTTCTTCGGCCAAAGCACGGGCAGTCAGGGTTTTACCGGTTCCAGGGGGGCCGACTAAGAGAACGCCGCGAGTAGGTTCAAGTCCTAACTTGGCCAATAAGTCGGGGCGTTTCAGGGGAATGGCAATTAGTTCCTTGAGTTCTTTAATCACTTCCGTCAAGCCACCAACATCTTTTAGGGAAGCCGTGGTCGGTCCTTCGGGCGGTGTCACACTGTCTTCAACCCCTGAATCTTTAGGGGTATCGCGATTGCGATTGACCTCAAAATCATCCCCACCAGAATTGTTCGGTCGAGAAACCACCCCTGAACGGGGAATACCGCCAGCACGGGGGATGTTACTCAAGGGACGAGAGTTAAACTGCACTTCGGTTTTAATTTCCCCTTTTTCCAGTTTTTCCTCTAAGGTTTTAGCCAGTTCGACTAATTGCTCAAAGCTTTTGAATAGTTCTACCATAAAATTTCTCCTGAGTCAAGTGAAGGATGGGGACTGGGTAATAGATGAGGTTAAGGAGTCCGACTTTATTAAGACTAATTACCTTTAAAATAACAGATCTGCCGCGCCTTTTACCCGGGCTAGAGGTTCTACTGACCGGGGTAAACTGGCTAAGCGGATCAAAGTTTGCTCGGGGAATAAATCCCGATCAATTTCCTCATTAGCATGATAACGATTCTGCACCACATAACGTTGATAGACTCCCATTTTTTTCAAAGATGCTGTCAATCGCACTTGTTCAGCAACGATGGCATCTTGGGCTTGCAAAACTCCAATAAATTCTGTATGTTGGGGGTCTTTGAGTTTTTTCTGGGCAGACATCACCTGTTGTCTTAAGGTTCGCAATCGTCCCATTAAATCCACACGCCCTAAGACATTTTGATACTTCATCCAAAGCTTAAAAATCCAACTTAACCAATCTCCTAAAGCCGTTGGCATTTCCAAAAATCGCAGGAGATGACCGGTAGGGGCCGTATCTAAAATAATCAAATCTTGTTCTTTCTGGTCTAATAACTCCATTACTTTTACTAGGGATAACATTTCATCAATTCCTGGCAGAGATTGAGCAACAATTTGTCGCCAAGCTTCCGGAGTATAAGCTAATTTGATATTTCCTTCTTCGTTACCTTCACCACTAATCATTTCTGCCAGTTCCCATAAATAATCATCCCGAAATTTTTCTAAAATGATATCAGCATCAACTTCTTGACCACTTAAATTATCAGTTAATTGTGTGGATTGATGTCCTAACTTTGTCCCAAAGGCATCTCCCAAAGAATGCGCTGGATCAATAGAAATAATTCTAATTTTTTGCTCGGGATGACGATTAGCCAACGCCCAACCAATGGCCGCGGCAACGGTTGTTTTTCCCACCCCCCCCTTGCCACCAATGATAATGAGTTGGCGTTTGTCGTCAATAAAATCACTAAAACTCGGCAGAATTTTTTGCGGCCATTGAATAGGAGGCGGGGCCATAAATTCTACTTTTTCGATAATTTCAATTTGACTCATGATCTGATCTAATGCTTCACCTCCTAGTGGTTCTTTTGCCTGTTGGGGCAGGGTAAAAATTGTCTCTTGACCTGGAATTTTTAGGAATTTATCGAGGAGTTGCTGTTGCTCACTGTAGCGATCTAAATTTTGATTAGGATCCGTTAGAATGCGATTAATAAATAATCTGCCGCAGGGAATATTTAAGTGATGCAAACTATTGAGTAATCGTTCGGTTTCTAATAAACTCATCGGTTCGGCAATTGCCACAATTAAACAAAGGGTAAAATCCCGATCTTGTAGGATTCGTTTGCCTTCGGTTAATTCTGCTTGTGTTTTGACTAAAAAGTCATCCACATCATCGGCATTGTAGGTTTTTGCAAAAGTTTGCGAAATAACACGATGTTTTTCTTGAAACAACTCTAAAGAATTGAGAATAATCTCTAAAAAGTCTTTAATTTCCAATAAATTTAAGGTATGACCAGAGGGAGCCATATCAACAACAATTCGATCTACAACATTCTCTATTAGTAATCGTTGAATTTCTAATAGACCCATGATTTCATCTAAACCCGGCCAGTCTAAATCCCAAACGGGAGTTAAATCTTCTCCTTCAACAAAACTGCCCCGTTCTACTAAAAGTTCTAAAAATTTTCCGTATTTTTCTTTAAATTCTAAGAGCAATTTTTCCGCATCTAATGCCCTAACTTTTAAGTTGGGTAAGTCTTTTACAGGTAATGCTTGATCGCTAACTTCTGTTTGCAATACATCCCCTAAAGAATGAGCAGGATCGGTTGAGATTAACAGTATTTGTTCCTCGGGAAATAATTTGGCCCAACGGCGAGCAAATCCACAGGAAAGGGTGGTTTTTCCCACTCCTCCTTTGCCACTAAACATAACTAAATGTCGAGTGTCATAGCAACTTAGAGCGTTATTTACCAAGTTAAAGTTAGTCATAGAGAAATCAAGTTAAGTAAAGTGATAGGGGGGAGAAACTTGTCCTAATTGTAATTGCCAACGGGGGCAAGCTTTCTGCCAATGCAAGACTTGCTCGATTAGTAAAGGTTCTTCTTGAAAATTAACTAAAAGATAAATTCGTGATTCTGTCCCCGAAGCAGTAATAATCCTAGTTGACGGATAGCTTTGGGTCACTAAATGCCCGAGATTTTGCCATTCTGAACCTTGCAAAGTATAAAAATCTTGTTGGGCTTCATAAAGCTGTTTTTTGGCTAAAAAATATTGTCTGCCCTTGCTTTCAGAAGAGAGTACAGGCTCCTCTGGCTTACGGGGAATACATTTTAAAAGATATTCTCCTTTTCCCTCAAGTTCTTCAATTTTTTCTTGATATTCTTGGCCATGAGAACAAAGATGAGTCAGTAAATTTTCTGTCTCTAAAAAAGATGTGCCAAAACGTAAGGGTAAAATAGTGGTTTGTTGAAATAATTCACAGATAACTCGATCATGACATAAAACCGATTGAATCAAGCGTTCATCATCATTTTGTAAAGTGTCTAAACCAACTTCGGGTTCGACTACGGCCGAGAGAGAGCCAACAGTTATCAGTAACAATGGGTTAGCCATTCCAACGGGTAATTTTAGGCTTTCTATGGGAGTTTTCAAAAAAGCGTAAGTATATAGATTGTACAATTTCATAGGGTTGACCGAAAGAAAATTGACGATTTTTTACAAATTTTTATATTGGGGCGTTGATATGCTAGAATATTCTAAGTTATTCAGGGATTGTTATGACAACCACTCGTCCACCCAGACCAATTAGATCTAAAATTAGCACCATGCCTCGGAAACAATCTGAAGCAGATCACCAACTTGAGCTTTATAAGTTAATTACTGAAAAACAACGTATCCAAGAAAAATTAGAAATGATGGAGCGGCAGCTTCAGCAATTAAAAAATCGTCTCACGTTTGTGACAGAGCAAATTGAGACTACAGAACAAAGTATTCAAAATTTGCGTACAGCCAACCCTCCTAGTGTAGCTAAAAAACCTGATTCCCCCAAAACTGTTGCTCACTCCTCTAATAATTCCAGTAATTTCCAAACTTTTTACCTAGAATATTAAGGCTTAACCAAGGGCTAGTTCTGACCAAGCTTCAACGAGTTCTCCAGCTTGTCAAATCCGCCCTTACTAAGCTTACAATCTGTGATTTTGTTCATGATCTATGTGGTGGGAAATATTGCAAGTTTAGAGAGAAGATTCAGATTCGTTTTCTGCCTCTTCTTCTTCTTCTAAGGCTTGAATTTTTAATAAAAGTTCTTCTTCCTGAATTTCAAACTCCTCCTCAGAAATGTTGCCCATATCGTAAGATAGTTGTAAGGATAATAACAATTTGTGCAAATTTTCCGCCTCATCATATTCTATATCTGCACGCTCTTGAATTTTCTCCCCAATCCAGATCAGACCCCCAATAGGACCGGTAACAGGAAGAAGTAAAAGATCGAGAAACATAACTGATACTCTCCTTAGATAAGTTGGGCAAAGGTATAGGGGGCAGTTAAATTATTATAGCGAATTCTTAGGCGATCACCAAACTGCTGATCGATCGCTTCAACGTTTTGGCTAAATTCTGGCTCTTGCTCCCAGGGAATTAAATAGGCTGCATTGTAAATCATGTCATCCGTCATCGGATCGCTTTCAATCACCTCTTGAGCCCGATGATTTAATTGGTCTCTAAAGACTTGAATAATGTCTTGTTTCCGTTGCAATACAGTGGCTTCAATGAGTTGACCTATATGGATAATTTCTTCCATATTTAAGTTTTTCCCCATCATCGCATCCCGTTCTTGCTTTAACTTCGGATTAGACTCCAAAGCCGCTTGTAATTCCCACTGATTATCCCAAAAAATCTTAATGCTAACCTCTCGTTGTCCTGACAGTTTAGCAAATAATTCTTTCAGTTGGGTTTTATAGGGAGTAATTAGTTGTTCGGTGACGGATTCCCAAGTTTTGACAACTAAGCCAAACCGCAGGGGCAACAACGTTGTAAATCCTGCTTCCATGGCAGTTTCTAATACTTTTTCGTGGCAAATTAAATAGCGACGGGATGCCAAATACTTCTCTTTATGAGCAGCGGAGTAGAGAAAACTAAAACCATCAATCATCTCACTGTGAACTGGCTCATTATCGACCCCCTGCAAAACCAGTCCGTCAGGAACTGGTTCGGGAAATATTCCATATAAATAAAGACCCACTGTCATCAGTATTCTCCCAAATTAAAGCGGCTGAGAAGTTAAAACCAAACGAAGCTTTAGATGAATTAGATCTAGTTGAGCTAAACCCAGATCAACATTTCCTTCCACAACAACTCCTGTATTGAGAAGTCTATCCACTAATTCTAACACAGAAGGCTTAATACCCTCCTTTCCAGGGTAATAACTCCCTGCTTCCGGTAAAAGAGTGCCAAACTCTCCCAGGTGGACATTTAACTCTTCTGGCTCAACTTCAAAAATTTCACACAAATGGAGAACTTGTTCTTGCAATTTTTGGATACTTTCTGCAGCTCTATCTAAATCAGACTCACTGAGAACCCCTTTTTCCATTCGGCGAATGATTTGGGCTTCGAGCAATTGGCGTACCAGTTCCACAACAGTTAACAGTAAAGGGGCTAAACCAGCTTGGCTATTACTTTCTGGACTGGTCAGCAAGGCTTGATTATCAGAATCGTAAGGTGTGCAAGCAAGGGTCATGGTTGGAGTTGGTAAATTAGGAGTTCTTAAGGGTGAGTCTTTGGGGGGCTTGGCCAAGAAATTTTATCTGAGGGAAAAAATGATGTAATTAAACAATTCCAACTTTCCTCGTCAACTTTCCCCTGCACTCAATTTGGTTAAAGATTTTAAGGTTTGAAGTCGGCGTGAAAGTTCTAGGTTTTCTGCTGATCAAGCTTGGGATTGGCTATGGAGATAGGGGTCGCTTGCCCACCCATTAATTGCCATCTCCCTTACTCTATCAACAGAGGCAATCCCCAACTGGTGTAAGCTTCTTGACCGTTTGAGAATTCAATTGAGGAATTTCAATGTATATGAGGAGTATGACTGATCGTTGGGACTGCTATCACGGCTCTCCATTGCACTCGATTCGGTTAAGGATTTTAAGGTTTGAAGTCGGCGTGAAAGTTCCAGGTTTTCTGCTAATAAAGCTTGGGAGTGGCTATGGAGGTAGGTATACCCTTCGGAGCCATTAACTGCCATTTCCCTTGATTTATCAAGGGAGGCAATCGTCCCGTGTAAATTTCCTAACCTTTGAGGATTCAAGTGAGGAATTTCACGCATTTGAGGGATGTGCTTCATTGTTCGGACTGGTATCATAGCTCTCCATTGCAGTCAATTGGGTTAAGGATTTTAAGGTTTCAAGCTCAGTTTCTAGGGTTTGCAGTCGGAGTGAAAGTTCCCGATTTTCTGCTAATAAAGCTTGGGATTGGCTATGGAGGTAGGGGTCTCCTTCCCACCAGTTGATTCCCATTTCCTTGGCTTTATCAACAGAGGCAATTAACAAACGAATGCGGATATTTATAAGTTCAGTGGAGGCGATCGAAACGGAAATATCGCCGGCAATTACAATTCCTTTGTCTAAAACTCGTTCGAGTATATCCGCTAAACTCGAACCTTGAGTGGCTGTTTTTAGGGAGTTGCTTGACTGGTTTTTGAGGGAGCCAGCAAAAGTGGAAGAAGTCACGGTTGGTTTCACTCAATAAGAGTATAAAGTTAGTCTTTTCGCAGAGGCAAGTTGCCTCGCAGTAAAGATTGAATGGCTTTTAACGATTGATTTCCTGTCGAAGGTTCAGGAGTTGACCCTTGGGCATCGGAAGGCTCTGTTTCCTCTACAAAGGATAAGGATTCCAACGGATTGTTCTCAAGGATTTCCCATAAAATCGCTCTTGATTTATCAACAGATAAATTGGTGCGGGACAACAGAACATCGGCGCAGATATCACGGAAGTCCGAGTCAGCGGAGTTGGCCGCAATATCGTGAGAGGCGCAGACTTTAGCAATCATTAAACAAGAGCGCAAACCCGACGTTTTTTCAGTCGCAGTTTTCACCCGAAAGGTTTTGACGAGGTTAACAATAAATAAAGCATCTTCTCGACCAATCCCCGTTTTTTGAGCAAGAATTTCTGTCTGAGTTAGTTGATCCGGTTCAGGCATACTGATAGTTACCAACCGATCCATTAAAGCATCTTGGGTGGCATGAACCCCACAGTATTCTTCCGGGTTGGAGGTGAAAATTGCCCGAAACTGAGAATTGACTTGTAGGTAATCGGGTTGATGGCTAGTGGGCGGCAGGGTGAGAATTTTTTCTTCCAAGGCAGAGAGTAAAACGTTGTTGACCTCAGGCCGAGAACGATTGAACTCATCATAAACTAGGGTAAACCCCTCTCGACAGGCCATTGTTAACCGAGAATCCACCCAATTGTGTTTTAGCTCGTCTTCAACTTTGAGAACGCTGTGGATATAGTTGTCCATCAGTTTTTTATGGGTGTAGCCAGACTGACTACCAATTAAATCGGAACTGGTAAAGTCATCATCGCCAAAGATTAGC
This sequence comes from Microcystis aeruginosa W13-11, assembly GCA_009995705.1. Lineage (GTDB taxonomy): Bacteria > Cyanobacteriota > Cyanobacteriia > Cyanobacteriales > Microcystaceae > Microcystis > Microcystis aeruginosa_F. The sequence goes on along the minus strand of JAADBR010000092.1, from coordinate 3,876 downwards.
ATCACCGGTCTGGCTAAACAATTGGCCAGGTGCATTGCTAAGGTGGTTTTTCCCGTTCCTGCCGGACCACACAGATGGACAGAAAAACCAGCGTTTAGATAACGTAAGGCGCGAGTGGCAATTTGATCAACCGAAGGCGTAACAACAAATTGACCGGGGCGAAGGGAGAGGACGGATCTTCTTGTTTGAGTTTCGGCAAATGTCATAGTTTAAATCTAGTAAATACTATTGATAATCCCCGCCTGAAGCGGACGGGCATTCTTGAGCTAACAACCGCCTGTTTAGGTTTCCCCTCAATAACCGAGTGGGCAAGGACGCTTGTGTCACCCGAGTTTTACGGCAAGAAGTTTAATCGGCTTTGACTTTTAAGGCTTACCTCATAATATATAATATCCCAAAAGATCAGGAACTGTCACTAACTAGCTCTAGAACCTTGATTCTGAAGGTATTTTTAGGACATCCATTGGTCAAGGGGCTAAGGGTTTAAAATTCTTGTCTAGATTGCTTTTCAAGACTTAAACAATGAAAAGCCCAGATGCAGTCCTTTTCCCTTACCTCCTTTGTCAACAAAAGACTACTAATCACGACATTAATTATAGACTGAGTGAAGCTTTATCATATCACGACATTAATTATAGACTGAGTGAAGCTTTATCATACTTTTTAGTTTACCAGAGACCTAGAGAGCAATAAATAGGAACCCAACACTACTAGGTTGAGTCTAGAAACCTAGAAAAGCGAAAAGCAGGATCAGCATGGTAGATTGAAAACCAAAGGCTTATTGTTGTATTCTCAGATAGTCCTCTAGTTTAGCCCGGAAAAGGGACTAGAGGGTTTTTACTCTAGCCCTAGGCTTAAGTGGGTTGGAATTAACCTAGAGATTTATTTGCCAAAAACGTAGATAGACAACTCTTGACGAAATTGACGTAAATCGTCTTTTAGCTGTTTCGCTTCCGCTAAACGTCGTTCTTGGAATTGACTTAAATCATCCTTCACCTGTTTGGCTCGATCTAGATGAAGTTGGCGTAATTCGTCCTCTAGCTGTTTCGCTGCCGCTAAACGCTGTTCCTGGAATTGACTTAAATCCTCCTTCAGCTGTTTGGCTCGATCTAGACGCTGTTGACGTAGGTCGTCGTCTAGCCGTTTGGCTTCAGCTAAACGTTGTTCTTGAAATTGACGTAAATCCTCTTTTTGCTTTTCCGCCTGAGCTAAACGCTGTTTTTGGGTAGCCGTTAAAAACAAGTGGCTTTCCTGTTGAACTTGTTGGAAAGACTGGCGCAAAGCAGTTGCCTGTTCTTGCGCTTGTTTTTGTCTTTCAGTCTTGACATCCAACAGAAAAGATTGTACTTCTCGCGAGAGTTTAGCTACTTCTTCAGCAATCGATAAACGATCCTGGCGGAACTGTTCCATGAGAGCAGGCATGGGGTTGTCCTCAATTACTAAATACTATGGAATGGACTTGACCCAATCACCCGTTAGAAAAACCTTCACGGAGACTGGGGGGAGAGACAGCAGATTTCAACTTTTCCTATCATCCCAAAGTTGAGTTAGGAGGGTACCCCAGACTAAGGGGCGCAACTTCCCGCCCCCAAAATGGCTTTCTACTCGGAAAAATAGTCAGCCTTACATTCTGGCGATAGGCGGTAAACCTAGCTACAAAGGTCAAAATCACGGTTACAAAAATAACTTGTATAGGTCTAGCTTTGTTTCTGCTATCCATTGCCGTGCCAACCTTGTCAATCATAGACCATTGCGCCCCAAGAGAGGGGTAACTAGACTCAACAGGGATTTAAAGAAAAGCCGAGGATCTGGAAAACCCAGTCGGGTTTTCACTCAGCAGATAGGAGAATCTGGGATCAATCCTTAAGCGGGAACCGCTGCAGATTGAGTCAGACCAACGGCTTCAGCATATTTGAGGTAGGTTTCGACAGAAGCGATAACTACACGAGCTTCAATCGCTAATAATTCGATGCCCACCAGAGATACGCGAACCCAAGCATCAATAACGATACCTTTGTCAAGGATGCGATCAATAACTTCAGCTAAGCTAGAGGAAGAGTTGGTTTTTTCGACTGCCATGGTAATAGACCCTTTTGTTGTTTGTATAGAAAGTGTACAGTGCTGATTCCAAAGTTGATATATCGAGCTACCCCATCTTAAGAAGTGCGGCTTCCTAGCTAAAGGATGACCTTCTATTCCGAAAAATAGTGAGACTTAAACTCTGGTGATAAGGGGTGAACCCAGCTACAAGGGTCAAAACACTTTTGCCGTGCCAGCCTTGTCAATCATAGATCATTGCGCCCCAAGACAGAGGTAACTAAACTCAATAGGGATCAAAGAAAAGCTAAGAGTATGGAAACCGCAGTAGGGTTTTCACTGAGCAGATGGGAGAATCTGGGATCAATCCTTAAGCAGGAACCGCCGCAGATTGAGTCAGACCAACGGCTTCAGCATATTTGAGGTAGGTTTCAACCGAAGCGATAACTACACGAGCTTCAAGCGCTAATAATTCGATGCCCACCAGAGATACGCGAACCCAGGCATCAATAACGATACCTTTGTCAAGGATACGATCAATAACTTCAGCCAAGCTAGAGGAAGAGTTGGTTTTTTCAACTGCCATGGTAGTAGACCTTTTTGTTGTTTTCATAGAGTTTGTACAGTGCCGAAATCATCAAGGGTTCAGAAATCCATTTCGTTTTTCTGCCTTCATTACTTCAGCATTTGAACAATAACACCCTTTTTTTATCGGTGTCAATACCTAATTCTCGATTTTTTCGTTAAGAAATGTAGTTAATTCTCAGTTTTGTGCTTAATAAATGTGGTCAATTCTCAGAAAAGGCGGGTCAAGGTCGTTGCTGCTCCCCTTTTTTCTAAGCAAAACTTCCTGACAGGGGAACAAGCGAGCTAGAAAACTTGCCAACAAAGGCTTCTGGCTTCTCTCACTAGCAAAAGCTAACGAAAGAATTAGGGATAGGAGCGAGCTTACTAGGAATTATTATTAATAAGTGAGAGATGGTGCGGCGAACTTTTTCAAGCCAAAACCATGAAAAGCTCACTATATATGGATTTCAGCCTTCTTGTCCCCCTGTCAGATCTTGCAGGGATAACTGGACTTACCTCCCCAAGAAAAATAATCAAACCCTTACCCCAAAGTAGTCTTGGCGATTGTTCGACTACCCTTGACTAGCTACAATCGACTCGGAAGGGTAGCTGGAGCCTTTTTTGATGGATACAGGACAAATCAACTAATAGTAAAAGCCTCGCAAAACAAGGCTTTTAGGCGCTTAAGTCACAAATGTATTGAAATTTTAGTTTTAACGTTTGCTATCCTGGGTGTTATTTGCCCAGACTAGGGGTGGACAGACTTGACAATCTAGCCATCACCATGCGAAGATGTCCGACAGGAAACTCTTGCTTCACAGAAACCTGCTTTTTGAGAGAGTCCCAACGAGTCTTACAGTCTCTCCACAAGCTTAAACTCCTGACTGCCCATCAGCATTTGTTGACAGGATTCTTATTCCTTGTGATCTTAAATTATTGGCTGCATTCGTGATAGGTCTTGCATTCTGGACTTACTCATTTTTGCATCATTTTTCAAAAGTAATGACAAACTTAGTTGATCATTTCAAAGCGCAATCCCTCTCGGAGAAAGGAATTGCACTTTCAGATGTTAGTCACGACTATTGAAAATTGGTATTGTAAAGTTTCAATGCAAATATAGTCAGATATAGTCAAGCATGGTAATATATAGACATGAAGCTATCAGACTATGCAAAAAAAGCAGGAATAAGTTATCGAACGGCTTGGAGGTGGTGGAAACAAGGGAATTTAACAGGCTATCAATTGCCTTCGGGTACAATTATCATAACGGAT
>JAADBR010000091.1 GCA_009995705.1 Microcystis aeruginosa W13-11 | reverse complement strand
AACTAAGATTAGCAACAATCTTGGAATCGGTTGCATCTGATAAAGGTTGGATTATTAAGGCTAAAGAGATAGCCCCAGATCATGTTCACTTGTTAGTAGAATATGATGAGAAAATAGCTATATCTGAAGATGATTTAGTATCTAGTCCCCAAAAAAGCTACAGCAACCGTACAACTACCGATTTAGTCCGTTTATATCTACAAGACATTGGTAGAGTGCCTCTACTCAAACGGGACGAGGAAGTTGAACAAGCGCAACCGGTACAGCGTCATCTGTCTTTACTCAAATTACGCGCCACTGCCGTTAAACAAGGTGATGCACAAGTACAGCAATTTGTCAAGTTAATTAAGATTTGCGATCAACTGACCGCTCGATCAGCCCATCGTCTCTCCCTAGAAACTTGGGCAGTTTCTGCCCAAATCACCGTGTCTGAGTTAAAAAATCTTTTGAAAGCAGGAAAACAGCGTTGGGCGCACCTAGCGGGCTTAGAAGTGGGGGAATTAGAAGAAATTATTAGCCTTGGTACCTGTGCCAAAGAACAGATGATCAAGTCCAATTTACGTCTGGTGGTGTCGGTGGCCAAAAAATATCAGAATCGCGGTTTAGAATTATTGGGTTTGATTCAAGAGGGAACCCTGGGTTTAGAACGCGCCGTCAAGAAATTTGATCCCACCAAAGGCTATCGTTTTAGTACCTATGCCTACTGGTGGATCCGTCAAGGAATTACGAGGGCGATCGTAAATCGAAGCCAGATTATTCGCTTACCGGTTCATATTACCGAAAAACTCAACAGAATTAGGAAAGCACAACGGAAAATCTCACAAATCCGAGGTCGCACTGCGACCGTAGAGGAAATTGCCCAAGAGTTAGCTGTGACTCCCGAAGCAGTGCGGGAAGTGTTGATGACAGTGCCGCGTTCGGTTTCCTTAGAAATAAAAGTGGGTAAGGAAAAAGATACGGAATTAATAGACCTTTTGGAAACCGAAGAAGTGTCTTCAGAAAATCGTCTTGTCTATGAATCTTTGCAAAGAGATATGAGAGAATTATTGGCAGATTTAACCACTCGCGAACGAGAAGTGATTGAATGGCGCTATGGTTTTTTCGATGGTAAATCCCATTCCTTGGCTGATATCGGTCGCATCTTGGAATTATCTGGGGAAAGGGTGCGAAAAATTGAGTTGAAAGCGTTGCAAAAACTGCGTCAATCCGGGCGACGTAACCAAATTCGCGATTATTTTGAAGCGTTGAGTTAGTTAGATCATCAACAGAAGAACCCTACTAGGGAGTTAAATACCCTGGTGATAATCGGGCATTTGGTAGCGGCATCAATCCCACCAATGCCCAAAATATTGCCGTCGGGTTAATAGGTCCAATTTTGTTTCGTCTGTAGGGTGTAGGTTCCGTCGCGCACATTGACCCGATGGGGGATCAGCTTCAGGTCTCGGAAGATATTAGCTTGGTGTTGTAAGGCCGTCAGAGAGCGATCATCGATCGGGATAATGGCACGTTCAGAGGCCCGTTGTTCAAGATTAGTGATGATCGCTGGATCGATCTCGTGGTGAGCTGCCAAGCGTCTCGTCGCCTCTAACTCCTGTTGTTTCGCCCAAGCACCCGCCTCGTTCACCTCTTCTAAAATCACCTTCAGTACATCGGGATAATCGCGTACCAATTCGGGAACCGCATAATAATAGGTCGGCACTTCTAGGGAGGCGTTTTCCCCAAAGATACTCCCTAGATCGGCCACCGATCTTCCCGGATAGGTGCGCGTCTCGGTGGGGGAATAGGGAACCCAGACCACCCAAGCGTCGATCTCTCCGCGACGGAAAAGCACCAGCGCTTCCGGTTGGGTTGCATACACCGGTTCGATATCGCTTAATTCTAGATTCACTCTTATCAGTGCGCGGATGAGGACGTAATGGGCGCTCGAACCTAGATCGAAGGCGATTCTTTTGCCTTTTAAATCCGCCAAGGTCTGTATTGGCGAATCTTCAGGCACGAGAATCGCCTGACCTTTCGGGGCGGTATATTTTTCCTTGGCTACCCGGACAAAGACGTGTTCCGCCGCTTGGGAGAAAATACTCGCCGTACCACCACCACCGCAGAAGTCGATCATTCCGTTGCTCAAGGCCTCGATTAGCGAGGAAGCGGAAAGAAAACTCGTCCACGTTACCGTTACCCCAAAGGGTTTTAAGCGTCTTTCCAGAAAGGCCTGGGAGCGGAGAACTTCCAGATTAGTCATGCCTTCAGGGTAGCCGATCTTGAGGGTTCCTAGCCGCCGCGCTTGTTTGGCTAGGGGAGTGATAGCAGAGGGGGTTGAGCGCTTGAACCAGCGATCAATCGCAATACAGAAGAGAATGCCAGCGATAAATAATCCCACGGTTTCCAATAGCCGGGGGGTCGTATTCTGGGGGAATTTAAAGCTATCGACGAGGTTGAGAATCGGGTTATCCGAGCGAGAATTTTGACCGACGGCGATCGTGTCGGAAAATCCAGCCAGGAGAAAGCTCCCCACCAAGCTGCTCACAAAAAGCACTGCGGGACGAACTCCCCGGCAATTTCGCCAGGGTTTCCAGAGACACTTGATCGAATGGTGGAGCATAGGATTTCTCGCAGAAAACAAGATTTATCGTCGGGAAAGGGGACAAGAGAGAAGAGTTTCCCAACTCCCTCGGCATAGCTGCCATTAGTTTTATCTACATACTATAGAAATCTACGACTCCTCGATTGTGTAACGAAGTACATTTATAAATGTATTCAAAATGATATAGTTTCAAAATGAAATTGCGCCCGCCTTTGAAAGATCGCGGTAATATGGATGGATTGGTTGATCGAAACCGTCAAAATCGGGGTGGCCGCTGGCATAGCCACCACCTTCGATGACAATATTTATCTAACCGGCTTTTTTAGCGAGGTAAATCGTACCTTTCGCCCGGTCCACGTTGTCGTCGGTGAGCTAGTCGGGTTTACGGCCTTAGTATCGGTTAGTATGGTGGGTTTTCTACTCGGCTTAGTCATCCCGCCGATTTATATCGGTCTTCTCGGAATCCTGCCGATCCTCATCGGTGTGAGAAATTTAGTGACTTTAAATCGCGATAACGAGAGGGAAACCGCAGATCGCAAGGTGAATTTGCGAAGAAACGCCCGATTTCACGGGTTCGCCTCGCGAAGACTCTCCCCCGGTCAAGTCCTGAGCGATCGCCAAACCTATCAAGTTTCCGCGGTCACGATATCCAATGGCGGTAACAATCTCGGGATTTATATTCCCCTATTCGCCAATAGTACCGTGGCGCAGTTAGCCGTAATTATTCCGATCTGCTATTTAATTGTTTGCACTTGGTTATTTCTCTCCTATAATCTAACCCGCCTACCGGGGATCGCGGTTATCCTCAGCCGTCACGCGAGTAAGCTTTTCCCCTTCGTGCTGATGTGGTTGGGCCTACGGATTATTCTCGATAACGAATCCTATCGCTTGTTGATTCCAGGTGGGTAAATTAGGCCCCTGTAAAAATCGAAAATCTCCGGTTCGCACGGGAGTCAGAATTGAGCAAGAGAGAATAGATCGCGATAATCGAGAACTCCTTTAGATCAACCTTATCGAGAAAATCCCGATGAATTTATCATTGTTGTCAATCCGATCGCTGTTTCGTCCCCTTCGACTTGGCTCAGGGCAAGCCTTCCATTCGCTATTGCTGCGGGGATTTGTATCCTTCTTGGTATTGGGATTGCTGGGTGCGCTCGCGCTCGCTTCCTGTACGTCCATAAGTCTGATCGTTATCGTCAGCGTGTTTTTGATTCTGGTGGGGGTTTGGTGTGCGATCGCCTACGGGTTGACCAGCGTGCCGACCATTGCCACTATCCTAACCAGTCAGGGAAGTATCTTCGTTCCTTGTGTCCTGATCAGTTTAGGGATTTTTATCGTCAAAGAAAGTATTTCCCTCGCATTTTTGGCCTTAGCAATTAGCTATCTCTGGGCGATCGCCGGTCGCGGTCAGGAACTGGCAAAAAAATAAAGTACCATTTATTGCTAGGGCAGAATTATCCCATCCCAAGGGGTGATTCTCAGTGGGGGGTAGGGTTAGGAGATTTTAACTCAGCGAGAACAACGATTTGATGCGTTGCATTCCAGACGTTTTTGACGCTCTGCTAAGATTGTTTTTAAATTCGGTCGTCCGGTTAAGGTTAATCGCCAAGAAGCCCAAATTTCATAGATAATATCCACTAGAAACCCAATAACTGGCCATTTGGTAGCGGCATAAATCCAACCAATGCCCAAAATATCATAGACTTGGCGAAACACTTCCACATTTTGGAGGATAGTACCATCGGCTAGTACGGCATGGATTCGTCCCATGGCTGCCGCGAAGGAAATACCGCCATTTTCCTCTGGATTATAGTTTTCGGCGGCAATATCGACAAAAGCAACTAATCCTCTCCCAGCATCCCGTTTTTGCAGAAAATTGACCTCGCGCAAGCAGAGGGGACATTCTCCATCGTAGAGGAGTTTAATTTTCCAAGAGGGCGATCGAGTAGAATTTTCTAAGGTATCAGCAGATGGAGTCGGTAAAGATGGCATGATCTTCTAGGGATTTTCTTTTCAGTGAACAGTAAACAGTAATCAGTGACCTGAAAACTCAAATCTGATCACTGAACACTGACTCCTGATGATTATTTTATGGCAATTCATCAGATTGGATGGGATCACTCTCTATTGGTTCTCGATCGTTGCGTTTTGAGAAACCCCAAGCAAAGAGGATAGCAATTAAACTAATCATAATCCATTCCGGCGGCACAAAATCGGGACTAATCACCCGCAACAGCAATCTTAAACCCACCAAACCGACGGTGACAAAACCAGCGTCTTCTAGGTGGGTGTATTCCTCCAACCAGCGAATAAATAAACCCGCCATAAAGCGCAGGGTAACTACTCCGATCGTACCACCAAGCAGGATCAACCAAGTATCATCGGCCACGGCGATGGAGGTGGTGACACTATCGAGGGAAAAAGCTAAATCGGTAACGGCAATTAGGGGGATAGCTTGCCAGAGAGATTGAAACTTGAGACTATGATGGGTGTGATCCTTGTCTTCAGGGGAGGCAAAGTAATTGAAGACTAACCAGAGCAAATATACTGCTCCCAAAAGTTCAAACTGCCAGTATTTAACCACCCAGGTGGCGGTAAGAATCAAGACCATACGGAGAATATAGGCGAAAACTAAGCCAATATTCAAGGCCTGACGTTGACGCTGATGATCTCCTAATCCCTGTGCTATGGAAGCGAGAGCAATGGCGTTATCTGCTGATAATACCGCTTCTAGGGCAACGAGAACCAACAGAATTAACGGGGTTTTTAGGCTAAGGGTTAGAGATGAATCAAGGAGCGAGTCTAACATTGAGGCCGCAGGTAAAAATAAATGTAATCATGGCAATACTTCAGATTAACGCTTTTACAACTTTCTTTTCTAGGGGAGATAACCGTCATCGGGGGGGAGATATGAAGTCTTGTAACGAAGTGATGCAGAGAACCCCGATGATGTCGGAAAGTATTGGATGAATATCTTTATGAGGAGATAATCAGCAATGCTTTCTGATACTCAAGTTCTAGTCGCTCTGGTAATTGCTTTAATCCCCGGGATTTTGGCTTTTCGTCTAGCGACGGAACTTTATAAGTAAAGTCACTTTCAATAAACCCCGATCCCGTCTGACCTAGCTATAGGATAGACCGATTGGGGTTTTTTCGGTTATCGGTCATCAGTTATCAGTGATTGGGTGTAACTTAAAAGTAATTAGCCACTTTTCTGACCGATTTTACTTATACTCATAAATCTATGACCGCAAGAACAGGAAACCAAACCGACAAAAAACCACAAAAAAAGCCAAAAAGCGGCAATAAATCCCAAAAATGGCAAGTTATCGAGATTTGGCTGCGAATTATTGCCTACAGCGCCATTTCCATCACGGCGGTTTTTGCGATCGCTCGTTTGTTACCCTACCAACAAATGCAACAGGCAAAATTAGAAGAAGTGCGTTTGGCGGCCCAAGAAAAGGAGGAACGCGTCAATCAATTGCGCGGTCAATTTACTCGCAGCTTTGATCCTAGTCAGGCGCGGCAAGTGATGGGGGAACAAAGTCCCCGACGGGATCCTAATCAAAGACGCATTTTTTGGGTTTCTCAGCAGAATTGACTGGGATAAATGCGTTTTTGAGCAGATTATTTGAGTGTTTTGCCGATGCTGGTTGTTCACAACGAAAAAATTCTCGATTTCATTAAATACCGCTACTCTCTGGGGGATATTCAGAGATTATCCGCGTTTTTGTCGGAAAATCATGTCTTGAGATTTCCCCAGCTGGAAAATGGCTTATTTCCGGCAGCATCAGTCAGTAATAAGACAGAATACACGGGATACGCCAATGTTTGGCTGCGGGATAACGTTTATCTGGCTTATTCTCACTATATTATCGGACAGACAGCGATCGCTGTCAAGAATATTCAGACTTTGATGAACTATTTTCAAAAGTTCCAAAGGCGTTTTATTAATATTATCCAAGGTCGGGTTAATCCTGAAAAGATCAGAGAACGTCCTCATATTCGTTTTGAGGGACGTACACTAACGGAAATTGACCAAGTTTGGCAACACGCACAAAATGATGCTCTTGGCTATTTTCTCTGGTTTTATTGTCGTTTAGCACGGGAAAAATATATTCAGCTTTCCCACCACTGTCTGGAAACAATTGCCCTATTTCCTTTATATTTTCAAGGGATTAGTTATTGGCAGGATGAGGATAGCGGTCACTGGGAAGAAACCCGCAAAATAGAAGCATCTAGCATCGGGGTTGTGGTAGCGGGATTACGGGAATTAAAAAGGTTATTAATCGAGACAGAGATAAATCTCACAGCCGAAAATCGCAGGATTACACCAGCATTTTTAGCGGAATTAATTGAGATAGGAGAACAAGCTTTATACCAGATTTTACCTGCCGAGTGTCTTCTCCCAGTACCGCAAGCAAGAAGTTATGATGCAGCCCTAATTTTTTTGATTTATCCCTTACAAGTGCTGGAGACGAATATCGCCGATCAAATTCTTAATAATGTTATCATTCACCTTCAGGGAGATTACGGTATTCGTCGCTATTTAGGTGATTCTTTTTGGTGTCGAGACTATCGCTTAATTCCCCCAGAAATCCGCACCACTGTATGGACGGAAAGGGAAAGTTGGTTACAGGAACAAGGAAGAAGATTTAACCTAGGTGAAGAAGCACAATGGTGTATTTTTGATCCGATTATTTCTACCATTTTTGCCCTTAAATTCCAGAGTACAGGTCAGGAAAAATATCTTAACCTACAAACCCATTACTTCAATCGTTCTCTCGGACAAATTACGGGAAAAGATTCCCCCGTCGGTGAGTTGAAATGTCCCGAATTATACTATCTAGAATAGGGAAAGTATGTTCCTAATGATGCACTTCTCTCCTTTGGACACAGGCTAATTTACAAATCGCATTAGAACTAATTAAGAAAAGTTTAAGCCAATAGTGTAATTCTATTTGACCAGATAAAATTACAACTATATATAAATTCAGGATTTAAAAAATGCCTAATAACAACAATCAACCCGATATCAATAAAGCGATCGATGTGTGTATGGAGGAGTATAAAACCCTGAGAACGGAAATTTTACAAACCGGGCAAAATCGCACTAATGTTATTGTCTTCGGAGGCGCTCTAGTTTTGACTTTACTGGGAATTGGGATCAGTCCCATCGCTAATCTTCCTATCATGAAAGAGACAACAACTGTTACTAGAATACCCACAGATACAACTAGAATAGAAAAGAAAACAGGAAATACAATAAAACAGACAATATCTCATCCAAAACGGGATAATAGTCACACAAATCAAGAAACAAATTCAACTTCAGGGTTAGTTATTAAAGAAAAAGAGACAGAAACAGAAACAATATCTCGACAAAACTTTTATGATATTCCAATTGAACGACGAATTCCTTCAGCCATTATTCTAGGAATAATAGTTCCCGCTTCTTGTATATTAATCATCCTTCTTGTTCATGGAAATACTTATCTGATTGTTAGAATTGGTAGATATATTGCCACTAATATTGAGCCTAAAATTAATGATTTATACTTTAATAATTTACCCGATGGTCAAAAGCCTATTGTTTGGGAAAGCTATATGCAAACTTTAAAATTTGAAGCAGAAGAAAATGATTGGGTTACGGTCGTTTTTGGTGGTATTGCATTAGTCGCAAATGTAGGTAGTATTTTTTCCGCATTCAACTTAAATAATATAGTTTTTTTACCAATATTATTATTAGTTCCTTTAGTAATAATTGTATCTCTCTGGAGATGGAATAGGGTAACGAGACAAAAAATGTCCGAATTAAAACACGGTGAAGGAAGTTTAAAAAAAATCTGGTACAAAGGAATTAACGCACAAAATAAAGAGGTGAAAAGTACACGAATATTTTGGAAGTCTAACTATAGAGTATGGGAAATGTATCAAATAGTAAATGATTTTAAAAATCTTCTTAATGAAATTAAAAATTACGGTAGAGACCCAAACTATAATCCACCTTTCTATTTTAACTTAGACAATGGTGGAGAAAAACGCATTAACAATATCCCAGAATTACTCGAATTATGTATAGATAATCTCAATAAATTTAAAGAACACATGGAAAAAGGAGATTTTGAGCGTTAGCTGGATAATATAGGAGAAACCGTAAGGACGAAAATTAAGGCTTTCAGCGTTTCTTAATGAGAATGAGCATTTGTCCATAATTCCCCTAAATGCTTACACAGCAAGGGGTTGACTGCTTTTTGTATGACCTGAATCCTTACGGAGAAACCGAACTAGCAAATATAGCTCAGGCAACTCGCGAGAGGAATTTCCCTAACGATAATGAGTGCCTACATTATTTTCTCAGAGAATGCTGTCTAGTCTTGATTGGGAGAAACCCTTAATATTTCCTAACAAAAACTTGATTCGATCGCCGACTGGCGCAATAATATTATTGTAGGGGCGAATTGCATTCGCCCTCTTTAAATAACTGCTGCTGCTCACCCATAGGTGGGGGAAAGTCACAAATAGGAGATGCAGCCGATAATTTTCGGAAAATATAGTCTTTAAAGCTTTGTTTGGCAAGACTCCTACGAATGATAAGCACTGATTATCACACAAAGTCGAGGAGAGGCGGTAATTTACCAGACGAAAATAGGTAAAACCCTACACTCTACACCCTACACCCCACACCCTGCCCCCACGAGAAACTTTTTGCCGCAATTCACCGATAGGTTATTGCCCGAATGCTTCGCCCCTACAGGACGCGGGCCGATGAAGACGCGAGGTTTTGAACGACGATTCTCTCAAAATCTTGCACCTGTTCCGCGAGAAAAGCCCCAAAACCCTTACTTTGCCTACATTTCACATTTATTCAGCAAGCCCTACTTAACATCTTCCCCAACAGCCAACCCCTAACGCTCCTTTTGCCGAGGTTATCTGCCATTTTCCAATAAAAACCTTCTTTCGGCGCGAACAATTGCCTCTCTAGTGGCTAAAACTGCTTCTGTATCCACCGAAAGAGAAGTCACACCCCAAGCAATCAGATCATCGATAATTTCAGGATACTGGACGATAGCCATGCCGCAAACGGAACAGGGAATCTGTAAAACTTTTGCTTGAGTAATAATTTGTTGTAAAGCTGCCCTGACTGCGGGATGACGGGCGTTAAAATATTCTGAGAAATATTCTCGATCGCTGCCCAAAAGTAATTGAGTTAAATCATTAGTACCAATAGCGATTAACTGTACCCCTGCTTGTACATAATCCCTCAATTGAAAGATTACCCCCGGGACTTCCACCATTATCCCCAATTGGAAAGAGGGGACTTGAGTGAGTAAAGCCGATTGTACCCGTTGCCGGCAAAAAATAAATTCTTCAACCCCACGGACAAAGGGAAGCAGTAAATTAATATTGGTGGCGCTGGTGGTTTGTACCCGTCGTAAAGCTTGCAATTCTAGATCGAATAGAGTCGGATCTAAAATATAACCATGGGTTCCCCGACTGTCTTTAGCCGAATGTTGAGCATCAAAAGAACGGTAAAATAAAGGCTTAGGCTGGATACTAAGGGCAAATTGTGCGATTAAATCACTTAATCTCTCGATCAATGCTTCTTGATGCTCTGGAGTTAACCATTCTTCTAGATTGCGCTGAGAAAGTAGCTCTAAAATCATCCATTCTGAGCGCAATAAACCGATCCCATCAATAGGCAGCTCTTGGATTCTGGCAATACTTTCAGTTTGACTGAGATTAACCATCAAACGGGTAGCAATTGCCGTCCCGTCGGTTTCTCTGGGGGGTGCTGGGGGTAAGGAAATCTGTTCCTGAGATGCTAGAGAAATAATTCCCCTCGTACCATCTACTAAAATTATCTCGCCTGAGCGGATAATTTCTGTGGCATTTTTCACCCCGACAATGGCAGGAATGGCTAATTCCCGGGCTAAGATGGCTCCATGGCTAGTTAATCCCCCCTGCTCCGTGATCATTGCTCGAATTTGGCGTAAATGGGGCAGTTTTTTCGGAGGTAAATTAGTAGTAACCAGAATGCAATCCTGAAAATTTGCCTCTGGGGAGTCGAAATTGCTGATCACTTTTGCCACTCCCGATGCCAACCCTGGGGATGCCCCTAATCCTCTTAAGGGATAATTGGAGGTAGTAGCGGTGATTTCCTGACTGTGACAGTTAAGAATATAAATTTGACCATCCAGCATCATCAGCCATTCTATGCTGGTTACGCTGGGTTTTTCCGCCAGTAGAGATTGAACCAGTTGACAAAGGCGATCGATGGCGAAATTATCTAAACAGTAGCTTTCCTGTAAACTGGGTGCTAATAATTGTGCCGCAAGCAGATTACTGTCACTATTGAGATAATAAGCTCTGGATTTATTGCCCAATTGCCGACTGTGTAATTGACCGGAGCGATCGATAATATAGGTATCCGGTGACACTTCTCCATTAGCTAAACTGTGTCCTAATCCCCAAACCGCCTGAATTTGCCAGTTATCCTCATTAATCAGCACATTTCCCGCACAATTGGCTGGTAATAACGGTTGTACCAGTAAAGATAATTGAATTTTTTCTAAACCAATTCCCACTTTTCGCCAATAAAATAGACTTCTGGCGGTGAATAACTCCGCCCAGGCTTGTTTTAGGGCATTTTCTAGATTATCTGCTTTAATTCCACTGATGGGGGCGGAAAATAAACCGAGAGTTCGCCGAGCCAGATGAGCAGGTAAGGAAAAGCGCCATACTAGGCTATCCATGGATAATTGTGCCACGGCCACCTCTAGTTCTTCTAACCAGAGAGGAGGAATTTGCGCTTGTAAAATGGCCCTCCGACTTTCTTTGGCGACTAATTGCAGAGCTTTTGGGTTATCTACGTCTAAATAGAGGGAAGACTGGGGAAAATCAGTCAGGAAGGAGTCAGCATTGTTGATAGTTTCCAAAAATTCCGCAAAAATGCGGTTAAAAATGGCAAATCCCCTGATAATTGGGTATCCTCGCTGGTGTAATTCACTGGCAATAAAAGCTTTTTCCCCCACCAGGGGGCGATCAGAAGCACTAATGCGATCGAGCCAGCAGAGAATGGTCACGGGATTTGTTAAAAATGGTGAAAGGATTGTAAAATTATTGTGTGATTTTTGTAGCTTTTTAGTTCTATCTGCTATCTTAACCCAGCGTCACTATCTTGAGGATGATCTGGGAAGTGGGGTGTGGAGAGGGGAGAATAAATAAAAGCAATCTCCTAACTCCTAACTCCCGACTACTGACTCCTATTTCCTGATAGCTGATAAAATAGGATTCGGACAATATTCGATCGCTGGGAGAAATTGATGGACACACCTGCGAAAGTTTTGTTAGTGGATGACGAACCGGGGGTTCGTGAATCTGTGCAAGCATATCTACAGTACGGGGACGACTTCGAGGTAAGAACTGCTAGTAATGCTAACGAAGCCTGGGATTTACTCAATCAAGAAATTCCGGAATTAGTTATCTCCGACATTATGATGCCCCAGGTGGATGGCTATCAGTTTCTAAAGAGATTGCGCGAAGATGCTCGTTTTCAGACAATTCCCGTGGTTTTTCTCACGGCAAGGGGGATGACAAGCGATCGCATTCAGGGTTATAATGCCGGTTGTGATGCTTATTTATCCAAACCTTTCGATCCCGAAGAATTAGAAGCATTAATCAAGTCTTTAATCGAGCGCCGTCGTCAATCCCTGCAAGCCACCAGCGAAAACGCTAGATTAGAAGAAATTGCCCGAGATATCCGGGAATTAAAACAGCAGGTGGGACAACAGAACACTTTTACTACTACTCCCCCCCCGATTAAGGTTGATCTTACCCCCCGGGAACAAAGTGTTTTAGATTTAGTGGCGGAGGGATTGATGAATAAAGAAATTGCCAGTCGTCTAGAAACCAGCGTCAGGAACGTAGAAAAATACGTCAGTCGCTTATTTAGCAAGACTGGTACTAATAGTCGCACGGAATTGGTACGTTTTGCCCTAAAACACGGTTTAACCAGTTAGTATAGCAATTACTGTTTGCGGCTAGAAATTCATTGGTGAGCTATCATACTTTGTGCTTTTTGTCAAAAAAACTTTTTTTTTGCAATAAAACTACACAAAAAAAAGATCATCATTGTGGGTGAAATTGACTCATTTACCTGTCTTAATTGGGATTATCTTCTAGGTGGCAAGGGTTTCAACCTTTGCTGCCCAAAAAAGCATAGAATACCCGATTATGAAATTCTATCAAATCGCTGTAACCGGCATAACATCGTTGTTAAATAAAAATCTTTCTCAATTAATTCTTAAGAATTTGTAAATATTGCGAAATGTTAATTTAAATATTCTCAAGTTTTTGGAGTTAATAGATAATTTTTGCTTATACTTGTTACACATTGGGTTAGAAGTCATTATTGAGGAGTCAGGAGACAGCTTTTTTCTCCCTTCTCCTAACTCTGGCACTCCCTGCTCTCCTATATCTTTTAAACAGGATTTGGTAAGTCCCTAAGCAAAATTAATTACACATTTCGATAAAGCTTTTGCCTCTTGCCTATCTTCACTAGGAAATTTATTTGGCACGACTACTTAGGGTTTGCTGAATAAATCTGAAAACTTTGTTGGGTAACACTTTTAGACCTTTTCTCAATCAAAAAGTACCAGATATGGGAGTGATCGGGGAGAAAATTCCTGGACTTTTTCCCTGAAAATTAGGTAATTGACCTCCTCAAAATCGGGAAAACCCCACACCCCGCACCCTGTCCCCTAATGCCTAGAGAATTTCAATAATTCCTTGACTGCCATCGAGACGAATTAATTGACCATCTTTTAACAATTTCATGGCATTATGCACATCCATAACCGCCGGAATTCCGTATTCTCTGGCAATAATAGCACCATGGGATAATTGTCCCCCCACCTCGGCAATAATGCCCACAGCCTGGGATAATAAAGGGGACCATCCTGAGTCGGTATAGGGAATAACGAGAATAGTATGAGGGGCAATTTCTAGATTTTGTAGGGTTGGCATAATTTTGACTCGTCCCTCCACTGTCCCCCCACTAGCGGCAATTCCCTGTAAGCGTTTTTTGGCAGTTAAATTTGAAACTAAAAATTCTCTTTTCGGTGGTTGTCCATAAACGATATAGGGAATATCGTTTAATTGAGAGTTTTCTTGGAATTGTTGGCGACGCTGACCAATAATCTGGTTAAGATTGGCGATTGTATTATTCTGACCTAACCGGGTAACTTCTGAGTAATTTAGATAAAATATATCTCCCGTCTCCGATAATATTTGCTGCCGTAACCAGAGGGTTTCCAAAGCGAGAAAATGCCAGCGTAGGTGAGCTAAAAGACGGGAGTAAATTTCAGTGACTTGGTTTTTGACATTTAATCTTTTTTGGACATTGTGGGACGATTTGACTTTTTTCTGGCTATTATTACCCGGAATATCTAAGGGTAGTTGTAGCAGATATGGGGGATTTTCTCGCCATCTCGGTATCGAAATATCAGTCCCCACTTCGCTTAAATAACCGTAGGTTTCTAACCAGAGGGAAAAAGCTGAGTCAAAATCTTGATCGAGCGTATTTTTTCTCAGTTCAGATAGCGATCGCATTGAGGCTATTTCCGGTGCTTGGGAGTTATCCAATTTCTCAAAAGGTACTCGCGAGATACTGCGACGCAAAGCGAAGCTAAGGGGGGCAAGAATACTATAATAAGTAGCTTTTTTTAAGACGGTTAAAATCTCCTCAATTTGCTCTAAAATCTCCCCAGAAGATAAAGCTTCTAGGGAAGTAGCGTTAATTTTTTCGAGCGTCGGGATAAAATAGGTTTTTTGATCTTGGCTAAAGTCTTTTTCTAACTGTAATTCCCGTCCTAAAAGTTTTAATAAACCAGGGGAATTAGCCAAGGTTGCCGTTAACGGTGGTTTGGTAAACTTTGCTCCTTTGGTGAGGAATTCTAAGCTTTCTGGAGGTAATCCCATGCGACGGAAAATTTTGCCTAATAAAGAAGCATTAAAATAGGCTCTTTGATAGTGTAAAGTCGCTGTTTCATTGAATTCCAAATCGAGGGCTTTTTTGTTTAAAACTAACTGGAAAATGTCTCCCCAAACTCCACAGGTTAAAGGACGATTAATCGACCAAGGCAAGGGACGAATTACTCCGGGGATAACTTCAGCTGCGATTTTTCTTGTCCAAATTGGCTGTAAATTAGTGATAGAACGGCACTGTAATAACCATAACTTGTGTCCGTCATGAGTCCATTCTATATCTTGGGGAATGCCATGATCAAGGTTTTCTAATTGCCGACAGAGATTAGCTACCTGTTGAATAATAGCCGGGGGAATATCTCCCTCTCCGATGATGATATTTTCTTCTAAATTAACTCGATAATTTTCGGGGGTGACTCTCCCCGATACGACTCTGGTGGCATCTCCGGGTAAAGTTTCAATAACCACATCTAAACTAAGAGGATTAATCGGATCACGACTGAAGGCAACCCCCGAAAAAACTCCTCGAATTTGTTCTTGAATTAACACAGCCATGGCCGTGTTTTCTTGACCTCGATCGAGTCGATAATTAACAGCATTAGGACTATCATAGGAGGTTTGGCAACTTAAAATCGCCGCCGCTAAATTTTCTTGATCGATGACGTTAAGAATTGTGGTATATTGTCCCGCAGATGAAGCAGTTTCACTATCTTCTCCAATAGCGGAAGAGCGCACGACTAAGGGATGATTAATATCAGGATGAAGAGATTCTATTAACGGCTGTGGATCATCTCCTGGTGGTAAAATCCACCCCCTAGGGATGGGATAACCGGCACGCTTAAGATTGGCTAGAGTGGCGGCTTTTTGTCCCACTTTTGAAGCTGCCAGATTGTCATCAAGAGTTTGGATCGCTCGATCTCCACGAAAAAAACGAAACATAGTTTTTGATTCATTGTTAACATTTGCTTCGGGTAAGTCTAAATCGTCGGCAATTTTTTGAAAAATTGCCCCTAATAAACAGGCTAAAGCAATGGCAGTTATAATATAACCTGAATCGTGGGGACGGCGCAAGGTGAGAATTAAAGCTAATAAAAATAATCCTACCAATCTACCCGTAGATTTTTCTCGAAAGACAGTAAAGCTAATCCCACTGATAATTGAGGTGAGAAAAATAGCGACAAAATCGTGAACAATTAATCCCCAGAAAACATTAGTCGTTCCTGCACCTTTTCCTAACCAATAGCGCCCCACGACTAAGGCAATTAAAGCTAATAATTCCCAGGTGGAGCCGGTGGGAAAAAAGAAACGGGTTAGGAGAATAACGATAATTCCCTTAACTGCTTCCGAAATTACCGCCAAAATTCCCACTGATTTACCCCCATGGTAAAAAGCGGCAGTTACACCGATATTACCAGTACCTAATTGGGATAATTTACGTCCAGTTACGAGATAATTTATCCAATCAATCAGAGGCAATCCCCCGATAATAGGACAGACTAAAAAAATAAATAGGGATCCCCAAATTTCTCTCATTTAAAATGCCTCTTAGTTTACGACCTTGTCTTAGTAGCCACCTTGAGAACATGAACACGAAAGCGATAAAATAAATTGAGCTTAATGGCTTAAAACCCAAGCAGATGGAGCAAATAAAGGCAATAATTGCGGATTTTAAGCGGCAAAATCAACCCCTCAAACTGACGAAAAAAGCGAAAAGAGTAAGGTGGACGATGCACACCCTACAGACTTAAGAAAATCTGATTGACAGTGAGATTTAATTCCGTGAAAGTCTGGGAAATTAGGCGATCGCTGTCTCGAAATTGCCGGATTTGATATTCTTCCTCAACTAAGCGACAAACAGAGATAGTCGGTTGTTCAGGAGTGCCAAGAAAATTACGCCCACCCAAGGCTGCATAATCGACAATCCAATATTCAGGAATACCCATTTCTTCATAATCAGCAAATTTTAAGTAGTAATCATCACGCCAGTTAGTCGATACCACTTCAATGATCAGAGGGATAGATGCACCCTCACTAATAATTGATTCTTTTTTCCATAATTTTTCCTGAGCGAGCTTGGTTCGATTTAGCACTAATACATCAGGAAAATAACCAGAATTTTTACCAGCAGGTCTGACAATCGCTTGGTTAGGAATTAAATAAGGAAGCCCCAGTCTATCAATTATTCCACTGAGTTTAACAGTTAAAAATCCTTTGATTTCCTCGTGTGCTCCTGCGGGTTGTGCCATTTCAATAATATTTCCCTTGTGTAGCTCATAACGTACTCCAGAATTTTCAGGCAGCCAAGGGATGAATTCCTCAAAATTAACAGTTTTAGGTAGGGTTTGGCTCATAGCTGGCAAAATAGCTTTCTCTCTCTACTAACTTCCTTGGCTCTATTTTACCTTGAATGTAGAATAGGCATTGCCCACCCGACAAACTCTCTACACAATCTGCGATCGCACTATCGCTGCCAAAAATGATGAGGACGAAACCAAAAATATAATTGGTAACGACGGCGAGGTTCATAAAATTCTTTACCACTGGATCCGCCTAGTAAGTTTATGATCGGGTCTCCTTGATTAACGCTGAATGTTACAGCCCCTCCTGATGATAAAGAGGATGTCGGCGGCTTTAGATGTGTAGTTATAGAGCTTTTCACGTTACTGAGGTATCGACAAGTTTTGCCAACAAAGGGTTTAACCCCCTTGCCCATGCCTCATTCTGATGAAAAATGCTATGATTGCTTTGAGCGCACAAAGACGAGTGCTAATATTAGGAACAACAGCTTCGGAAATTTCCGCTCCTCCTGGATAATAGATATAGCCATCGGAAATTTCCAATCCCCCTAGATAATTTGTCGGGGGAACGGCGAACGTAGTGATTTCCCTGGCAAGGGCTTCGGAAATTTCTGATTCTCCTGGATAATAGATATAGCTATCGGAAATTTCCAATCCCCCTGGATAATTTGTCGGGGGAACGGCGAACGTAGTGATTTCCCTGGCAAGGGCTTCGGAAATTTCTGATTCTCCTGGATAATAGATATAGCTATCGGAAATTTCCAGTCCCCCTGGATAATAGGTATAGCTAAATGTGTTATATTTTGGCTCATCAGAAAATGCCGGGGGACGTAATTGAGGAATTTCTGCACCTAATACCCCAGAGCAATCTTTAAATGGCGTATATTGTTTAACCATCGACATTTACTTGGTAATTGATAACCGGAAAAAGTGAGAGATTTAACCTGGATGACACTGATGGACAAAATTAACCAATCAACTCTGCTGTAACTCATACTACTCAGTCGTCTATGCTAAAACGATCCAAAAAACGCAAGTTTTTAAATTGATGGGCAAAAAAGTTTAATTTACTCAATAACTAAGAAGTTATACATAGATGTTTATTTTTGACAGTAAAACCAATATTTTAATTAATTCTCAGGAATTAACCTTTAAAAGTGAATATTTTTGCAACTTTTCTGGTTATTTTCAGAATCGAGAATTTGTCGATTTAGATGCTGTACAACTCAGTGGTGATCATTTTGAAGGGTATCTTTCAAGGATCATTATCGATGAAGTGATGCTAGAATTATCCCAACGTAATTGTTTAATGAATGTTGCGGGAGTAGTCCATTCTAAAATGTGGGTTTTTGCGATTCCTTTTCAGGTGAATCCTGTCTTCTTCCAAAATTTGTATCAATTAGGAAATAACTATCTGGTGATTGTCCCCCCTAAATCAGAAATTTCTGTTTTTCAACATCCTTTTTCTAATCGTTTTCAGCTTTACGTTAATGATGATTATCTACAACAATTGTGCCAAACTTTAGAGCTACCAGAAGCGAAAAAGTTTTTAAATTCTTCCGCTTCCTCTATTGTGATTTGCCCAGGGGAAAAAATTCGTCATCTCCAACAATCTTGTCATCAACTTTATCAAATGCTATTTAATTTAGATCGTCCACAAATATCTGGGCAAAGAAAAGCATTAAGATTGAATTTTGTCAATCAAAAATTAAAAGAAGAAATCGTCAAAGATTTTCTTTTAACTTTAGCAGCAACCAAAGATATTAAAACCCCTAAAAACGCTATCAAACGTACCTCTATCCTCAAAAAAGCAGAAGAAATGATGAGAAAAAATCTGCGTTCTGATCTGACTATTTCCATAATTTGTCAAGACTTAGGAGTCAGTCAACGCACCTTAGAATATATATTTAAAGACTTCTATCAAATGTCTCCTAACAATTATTTTAAGTTGCTTCGTCTTAATGCTTTACATCAATCTCTTAACCAAAATAATCAGACAAAATTAATTCATGAAATTGCCGAAGAATTAGGCTTTTTTCATCGAGGATATCTGGCCTCTGATTATAAAAAACTGTTTGGTTATTTCCCCTCGGAAACCTAAAAAAATAGTAGGGGTAGGAATGAGGATTATTTTTGCTTTGAGAACTCAATTCCTAACTCCTCTTCCAATTCAGTGCCTCTCCCGTACTTGTTTGGTAGGGGCGTATATTGTACGCCCTTTCTTCGATCCCATAACCTCAAGAGAGCCATTAATAATTAGCCGCACCGAGATTAATTTACTTAATTCCCACTAAAAAAGTTGTACCGATCGCCATAATTGCCAATCCGATGAACTTACTAATTAGAGTCGCCTGCTGGGCTAATTTTTCCTTGATGACAGTGCCAAGGAAAAAAGCACCAGATGCGATCGCTAATTGGATCATGGTAAAACCAATTAAATAGGCAACTAAAGCGGCAACCCGCACCCCGATAATTGATTCTCCGTAGGCATAACCGTGAAAAATTCCCGCGATCATTGCCAAAGTTGCCAGAGCGATCGTATAGAGATTAGAATAATTTTGTAAACCTTTTTTCAGGGTTAAAATCACACCAAAAATCACCACAGAAAGGGCAATAATCCCTTCAGGAAAAAGTAAATTTATCCCCTGTAAATGAATACCCGTCCCGATTAAAGTGGCAATCGCAAAAGCGATCGGAATTAATAAACCCTGTTCCATCCCCACAGCAATCAAACCACTAGCCACCACAAAAGCTAAATGATCTAAACCAATAACCGGGTGAGCTAAACCCGATAAAAATCCGTTCCAAAAATTATCGGGAGTTTGCCCTCCCATGGCATGATGGGCAAGGGTTTTGCTGGCAAAAATTAACAGGAAGAGAGGGACAATAGTTAATATCCTTGTCCAGCTTTGACGAAAAATTATCTTCATTGATTACCTCAAAATTATGATTCGGAAACCCGCGCAACAATCGCCAGGTGTCGGGGACTGGTGGGGGTAATAATCGGTGCTTGAAACCCAGCTTCAACTAATGCCTGTTCGATATCGAGAGTAAAATATTGATCGAGATAGGGTTCGGTACTCTTGAGTAAGGTGAGGACATAAGGGGGCATTTTTCGATAAATTTCCGAGCGCGGATTCATATCCATCAGCGTCAAATAACCCCCCGATCGCAATAAACGACGCGCTGCGGCGAAAATTTCTCTAGTAGCCTGTTGGGGTAGTTCGTGGAACATTAAAAACGAAGATACCAGATCGTAAGACTGACTAGGTAATTGAGTTTTTTCCGCAGCCGCGTGTTGCCATTGAATCGTCTTTTGTTTTTGTTGAGCTTGGTATTGGGCAACGGCTAAATAGTAGGGAGAGAGATCCAACCCAGTTACCCGCGCTTGGGGATAAGTATCTTGCAGTGCGAAGCTACTCATGCCGACACTACAGCCTAAATCGACAATATCGTTAATTTCTGCCTTGATTTGCTCCTTTAATATCCGGTGATATTCCCGCCGCAATCGCGGGTCGCCGTCAATCCCCGCCCCGGGCCAGATGGTAGAATGGACAGCATAGGCGGCAGATTCTACCTCAAAAGCTGGCAACCAGTCTAAATTGCCCTTTTCGTAGGCGTGGAAAGAACAAACGTAGTATTCGGGATAGACGAGATCGGAATTTTCTACCGCTTGCAGTTCCCGACTCCAATCCCGTTGCTGCCATTGTTTGACGGTTTCTCGCCAAGGTACGCCTATTTTTTCGGCTCTTCTAATCATCCTATTGCGGGCCTGATAGCGAGCGATGTCAAAAAGCGGTTTTATGCCGAGAATACGGTTAACTAGACCAGAAACAGGATTAAAGGGGGTTGGAACGGGTGTAACTGTCATAGAAAAGCTTCGATCGTAAATTTTCCCTTTCTCATCTTATAACAGTGATCAGTGATCAGTAATCAGTAATCAGTGAAAAAACAGCACTGTCACCGCCATTTAATACTGCTCGGTTAATACCACTGACTGAAAACTCAAATCTGATTACTGTTTACTGACAACAGCAAAAAGCTCCCTAACCCCCCATCGGGCAAATTTTTCTTATGAGAACAATCGCTGAAATCAACGACAAGATCGCTAAAAAAACTGCTGTAGTCTGGACAGTAGAGGAATTAAAAAGCCGCGTGAGCGAGATGGGAATTAAGGAGGTTTTTTCCCAAGTAGATGTAGTTTGTACGGGAACCTTTGAACCGATGGAATCCTCGGGGGCAATTATTAATTTAGGTCAGACGGATCCGCCAATAAAAATTCGTCAATGTTGGTTAGATGGCATTCCTGCTTATGCTGGTTTTGGGGCGGTGGATTTATACTTAGGAGCCAGTGCTATTAGTGATCTAGCAACCAAAAATGAGAATTTAGAGGGAGAAAATCCCGAAAGGGGGGGCGGACATATTATTGAGGATTTAATCGCCGGCAAATCGCTGCAATTGCGTGCCGTTGGCCAGTCCACCGATTGTTATCCTCGCACTTCTTTTGAAACGATTATTTCTAAGGATACCATCAATCAATTTTATCTTTTTAATCCTCGCAATCTCTACCAGAATTTTATCGTCGGAGTCAATGGGGGAGAGCGGACTTTATATACTTATTTGGGTCCACTACAGCCGCAATTAGGTAATGCAGTTTATTCTAACCCCGGCGCAATTTCTCCCCTGTTAAATGACCCAGATTTAGAGGCTATAGGCATCGGTACGCGCATTTTTTTGGGAGGAGGAATCGGTTATATTGCCTGGGAAGGAACCCAACATTTTCCCCTGCAAAAACGCCTACAAAATCGCACTCCTATTGGACCGGCTTCTACCTTAGCCTTAATTGGTGATGCTAAACAAATGAGTTCTCGCTGGGTGCGGGGTTGTTATTTCAAAAATTATGGGGCTTCTTTAATGTTGGGGGTAGCAGTACCGATGCCGATTTTAAGCGAGGAAATTGTTCGACATTGTGCGGTAAAAGATGAGGAAATTGTCGCTCCAGTGGTGGATTTTTCTATTCCCCGGCGAGTCCGTCCTACCTTTGGTTTAATCACCTATGCTAAACTAAAAAGCGGTCGGATTATGATCGAGGGAAAAAGTGTTCGGGTGGCTCCTTTGGCCAGTATTTCCCTGTCCCGGGAAGCCGCTTTAGAATTAAAAGCACTGATCGAATCAGGAGAATTTACCCTCACAGAACCCGTGGCAAAAATTAATCTAGAGCGGACTTTTGTTCCCCAGGATCGTTGGGGCGGAAAATTATCAATTGAGTGAGGAATTTAGGGATTGCGTGCAGGTGGCACAACTACAATTAAGATGACGTAAAATCTGATTTTCTTCGCCGGTTGTCTTGCTGATAATCATGTCACCTAAGTTCTCGGTATTGAAACTAGGATGAAAGGACTCTGGGGCAGCTTGTACGGAGTTCGTGGTAACTAATAGAGCTAATAAACTAGCGGAAGCAGTGGCAAGAATAACGACTTTTTGATTCATAAATTTGTGGGAATTATTGGCCATTAATACCACTGATTATAGCACTGCCCTTACCGATGAAGAGATATTCTAATTAGGGTTTTTCGTTAACGACCTAAAAGATTGGCAATATCAGCACATCCCCCCGGAATGGTTGCGCGGGACTTTTCCCCACACCAACGACAACAATAGTGACGTTGTTCCTCGCTCATGTTTTTCACCCCGGTAAAATTGACATTCTCTACCACTGCTCCCGTGTGTTCTCCGCTGTCATAATTGGGGGGAACGGTACGACTGCGGGGGGTAGCATTTTCTAGGGAACCATAAAATAAACGCATCCCTTTCATATCTGCCCCTCTTAAATTAGCTTCGTAGAGAATTGTCCGCGATACATTTGCTTTCACCAAATCGCCATAACTTAGATCGGCCCGCACCATATTCGCTTCGCTTAAATCCGTCCAGCGTAGATCCTGCCCAGAAATGTCGGCCCCTGCTAACATTACCCCCAGTTGTACTACTCTTGTACCAAACTGTCGATCCTCCGCATAACCCCCTTCCCCGTCTAGAATCGGTCGGCCTAGATAACGATCGCGTTTGATCGGCGATAATAGCCGCGATTGACTCAAAAAACGCAGTATTTTCGCTTTCCCAGCGGCATCGACACTGCTGAGGATGGAAGCGGTGCGACCTTCTGCGATCGCTCTTTCCTGGGGCCAATCTTCTAAAAATCCCTCCTCATCCAAGGCTAAATCGGAAATCCCCTGAAAATAGGAATCGATCGTCTGTTGTTGGGTAATGCGATTTTGTTGTATGGTTAAATCCTTAGAAATAACGTACTGTTCCCAGGCCACATAGACGGCCAACACGGCGATCATAATCTGTCCCAAAGCCCCCACCCACTCGGCCCAAGAACCAAACTCATCGTATTTAAAACTCTCCAACCATCGCAATATGCGATCGTAAACTCCTAAATATTTCCCTAATCCGGCCAGAGCAGCTATAAAAACGATAAAAGCGAAAACGGTCTGACGTTCCGAGGGAGTGAGATAATGGGTGATCCACTGGCGAATAGAGGGTAAAATCACCTGTAAAGATATTAACATCGCTACTATCGCCCCAGAAAAGCCTAACCAGTCCCACCTAAAGACCAGGCCGATAGTCATCACCATCAGGGGGGCCAACAGTAACCCCGCGTTACCCGGTCGAAGATCTTTTAAGAGTAGGATGCGCTGACGCAGAGGATTACGCGAAGATAAGGAGGAGACGTATTCGGAGGCATCGGGGGCTGATAAACTGGCTTTACCGTTATTTTCGGGGTTATCAGTCCTATTTTCCGTAGTGAGTTTTTCTGGTTCTTTGCGATCGCTCATACTAATCCTTGTCAAGAGAAAATAATTCCACACCGAAAACTGAGGCGAAAACTCTCGATAAATCTTGTTGTACTTGCCTAAGACTAATATTAGGCAGAAACTGCCGTAAACTGCCCACGGGTTTATTAGCAATCCCACAGGGAATAATCTCAGCAAACCCGCTTAAATCCGGACAAACATTGAGGGCAAAACCATGATAGGTAATCCAACGACTAACTTTAATACCGATCGCCGCTATTTTATACCCTTCTACCCATACCCCTGTCAAGCCCCCGATTCTTGCCCCCGACAATCCATAAATAGAGATAGTTTGCAGGATGACTTCTTCTAATTGTCGCAAATACCAGTGTAAATCCTGCTGATAATAGCGCAAATTGAGGATCGGATAGCCCACTAACTGCCCCGGACAGTGATGGGTGACTTCCCCTCCTCGCTCGATTCTATACACTTCTTTGTCGGTTTTGTCAGGATTAAATTTAATAAACTTAATATCTGAACCAGTACCGAGGGTGTAAACGGGGGGATGTTCCAGTAGGAGCAGTACATCGGGTAAGTCGGGATCGGCAATTCTTGCCGCCACCAGCGATCGCTGGTGCGCCCAGGCCAGAGAATAGGGAGTGATTGCCTGAATTTTCAGCCCACAGAGACGAGGTATTTTTTGAGCATTCATTGCGAGATGTGATTGGTCAAATTATTTAAGAAATGTGGAAGATCACCAAGTAAAATTAACAGAAGGGAAGCCTAGATGTGGGGTAGAATAGTAAGTGCTAATCTAAAGTTATCCCATCTATCATCTCTTGGGATAAATATACACCAGTTTATCCTCATCAGCACCAACAAAGCACGAGAACAACGCTAATTAAAGTCTGAATTAGCCCGGGGATTTGACTTTGCAGATGCCTATCGTATCTTTAACCTACCGATGGTTGTTGAATTGGATGAGCGCGAGAATTATGGAGAAGATCGCTTTGTTGCTATTGGTTTACTAGATGGACGAGTTGTCGTTATTGTCTATACTGAACCTGACGCTCAAACAATTCGTATTATATCTTTAAGAAAAGCCTTATCGTATGAAGGAAAATATTATGAGCAATACCTCAAAAACAGATTGGAGTAGAATTGATATGATGAAAGATGAGGATATTGATACTGCTGATATTTCTTGGCTCTTCGTTACTTGTTATGGTTCGATAGGGGAGCATAAATCGACTAAATCCTTATCTGGTAAGAGACTTAATTGATTAGTTCGCTCTAGAGCAAGAACAATTGACAAAAATCGCTAAATGCCTTTCTATATAAGGGTTCCATCCTTTATAACCCCCGTCCATTGCATAACACAAACCGAAGAGCCATTTAAAAGTTTCTCAAGTATTTAATTAGGCAAATTAAACCCCATGATTACCGCAGAAACCATTACCTTAAACTTAAAATCCGTCAATTTAAGCGATGAGCAATTTTATCAACTTTGCCATAGTAACGACGATTGGCGAATTGAACAAACTGCCGAAGGAGAATTAATCATTATGCCGCCTGTTGGTGCTATTAGTGGAAATCGAGAATCAGATTTGAACGCCGATTTGGTTATTTGGAATCGTCAAACAAAACTCGGTAAAGTCTTTAGTTCTTCCACTATATTTACCTTACCCAAGGGTGGTAAACGTTCCCCTGATGTTGCTTGGATTGCTAATGAACGCTGGGAAGCTTTACCCCGAGAAGAACAAGAAAAATTTGCGAGAATTTGTCCTGATTTTGTGATAGAATTAAGGTCGCGCACTGATTCTTTAAGTCAACTACAAGCAAAAATGCAGGAATATCTTGATAGTGGCTTAAGATTGGGTTGGTTAATTGATCCCATTAGTCAACAGGTAGCCATCTATCGCCAAAATCAGGAAGTAGAAATCGTCTCATTACCAACCACCTTATCTGGGGAGGACGTTTTACCCGGATTTACTTTAGAATTACCCATTTTTTGACGAGCAGGAAATACCAAGATGATAGCTACTGCAACAATTTCTCCTCAATTAACCATTCCACGCCTAGAAAATGGGGACAAGCTTACTCGTCGTGAATTTGAGCGTAGATATAATGCCATGCCAAATCTGAAAAAAGCGGAACTAATTGAAGGAATTGTTTATATTATGGCTTCTCCTCTCAGAATTAAGAACCATGGTGAACCCCATGCTGATATTATAGGTTGGCTAAGTGTGTATAAAGCCTTGACCTCGAAGCGCCTTGATGCGGATAATGAACCTCAACCCGATGCACTATTAAGAATTAAAAATGGTGGACAATCAACGATTAGTGAGGATGGTTATGTCGAAGGTGCGCCAGAGTTAATCGTCGAAATTGCAGCGAGTACCGTCTCCCTTGACTTACATCAAAAACTCAATGTTTATCGCCGTAACCAAGTGCAAGAATATTTAGTCTGGCGAGTCGAAGATGGAGAATTTGATTGGTTTAGATTAACAAATGAAGAATATATTAAACTTGAACCGAACTCAGCAGGGATAATTTGTTCCCAGATATTCCCTGGATTATGGTTAGATAGAAATGCTTTATTAGCTGGTGATTTAGGCAAAGTTTTAGAGGTTTTGCAATTAGGAATAGCTACGCTCAAACATCAAGCTAGTTAGAGTAATCTAAATTTAACAAAAACTTCACGAAAATTCATAAAAAAACTATTGACTTGACGACCAAAGAAGGAGTAATGAAAACCGATAAAATCTTTTATACCCTATTTCAAGTCTTTCCCGAACTTCTCTTTCAACTGCTAGGAGAATCTTCCAATCTAGCGCAAAATTATCAATTCAAGTCAATCGAAATCAAAGAATTGGCTTTCCGACTCGATGGGGTATTTATTCCCGATGCAGACCACCCGGATTATCCGCTTTACTTTGTCGAAGTT
>JAADBR010000090.1 GCA_009995705.1 Microcystis aeruginosa W13-11 | reverse complement strand
GGTGGCTCCCACACTAAAACGATAGTAATCATTGGTGTCCGTAGAACCAACAAAATCGCTGTAGCTGGTGGGGGTTGCCCCAATGGTGATAGCGCGGGCCGTTGCTAAGGTGTTATCTAAGATAGTAAAATCAAGGCTCTCTACTTCTTCTTTGAAAAGAGATGTGGCTCGATTAGTGGCTATGGCGGGAAAAATCGATGACTTATTCCCCGCTAGGAATTTCTGAAAATCTGAGGAATCTATACCATCTATATAGTTATAGAGGTCATTGGTCGCAAAGTTATCTATCATGGTGTTCTGGTCGTTTTCTACTGGTTAAATGGCTGAGAGAACAATCAATAATATCTGAGCCGACAGACAATAAGCCATTCGTAAGTTAAACTGCCCGTTGAGACGCTACCTAAGTACGTCTTAGCTGCCAGCTTTTGGGTAAGTCCTCAAAAGACTAGACCAACTCAAATTGCATTACCCGCCAGAGCTATCGCAGTTTTCACCAGAATTAGGCACAGGAAAGGGAATTAAGGCGATTACTGGCAAAAGTCAGCGACAAATTACTAGCGCAAAAAACACTATATAGACCGACTTTGAATTTGGATTACACTACTCTTCTGATCCCGCTTCCTATGGTACTCGGAATGGGGTTCGATTGTCAAGACGTTTTCGAGGATATATAAGTTACAAATTGTGAATCATAGCGGTTTTCACACAAGTGAGTTCCGATTGAAACGCTGAAACGTCTATCTATCAGGGATTTACCAGACTTTATTAGGAAGAAAAAAGCGTTCGCATCAGTGAGCTCGCCGAACCTCTGAAGTCTCACACCGAAGTCTGACTGCCGGCGAATGTTACGATTGTTACAACATCTTGACATTAATTCTGATACCCTAACAATGTGTCAATCTGTGCAGTAATGGGGCAGAAACTCAAGTGGTATCGATCCATATTTCTATTGTTGAGGGCAACCCGCACTTGCGATCGCTATTAGCTTGGCATCTGCAACAGGCCGGTTATTTGGTCAATCAATCGGCAAACCTGCAAAGTGCGCGTCAAGTTTTCCTTCACCGTCAACCAACCTTAGCAATTATCGATTCCGACTTGCCGGACGGGGATGGAATCGAACTCTGCCGTTGGCTTTATCAACAAAAACAGTCTCTAATACTGATTCTTTCGGCCCGTAATGGCGAAAAAGATGTGGTCAATGGTTTAAAAGCCGGGGCCGACGACTACCTGAAAAAGCCCTTTGGAATGCAAGAATTTATGGCTAGGGTAGAAGTGTTAACCCGTCGTTTAGGCGGTAGGGCCGCTCCCCTACACTTGGATTATGGACAATTAAAAATAGATTTAGCCCAAAGACGGGTACAATTTCGCGGGGAGTATATCGAATTAACGCCCCAAGAATTTAGCCTACTCTACGTTTTAGCCCAAGCGGAGGGAACACCCCTATCAAGAGCCGATTTACTGCGTCGCGCTTGGCCCGAGGAAATCGATAACCCCCGGACAATTGATACTCATGTTCTCTCTCTGCGGAAAAAAATCGAAAGCGATCCCAGACAACCTAATTTAATCCAAACCGTCCGCAACGTCGGCTATCGTTTTAATCTAGAAATGTTGGCCGAGATGACTTCAGCTTTAGAAGCTAATATTATTGCCCCCACCAAAGGCAATCATAACGGTCATTCCATGAGTAAAATCCCCGCTCACAATGTTAGTCGTTAATTCTGGCTTTGTCCGACTGATTAGCCGATTTTTGACCGAAATCGTCTCCTAACCACTGAATCGAAGCGAGGAGACGAAGGGCAAGTTAAACCATAGTCACCATTGACCGATCCGCTTGTCGCTGAAATTCCGTCAATAAACGCCGAAATTCGTCGCCGTCAATGGTTTCCTGTTCAATCAGTATATCCACCAAGCGATCAATCGCCATACGATTGTCAAGGATAAGTTTTGTTGCTAAATCGTGGCATTGCTTGACAAGTTCCCGCACTTGTGCATCAATTTTCGCCATCATCGCGCAAGAATGGTCGGCATGATGACCAGCACCAGCGCCACCGAGATAGGAATTACCCTCCTCCTCTAGGGCAATCAATCCCAATTCCGACATTCCCAGGCGCGTTACCATCTGTCGGGCAAGATAGGTAATTTTTTCAATATCATTGCCGGCCCCGGTGGTCACTTCATCCTCACCGAAGACACATTCCTCCGCTACCCGTCCCCCTAATAATCCCGCAATTCGGGCCAATAACTGGGAACGACTGCTTAAACCCTGTTCTTCATCGGGAGTGAACCAAGTTAACCCCTGCGCTTGCCCCCGGGGAATCAGGGTGACTTTTTCCACTTGATCGTGGCCAGGACAGAGAGTACCGACAATCGCATGACCCACTTCATGATAGGCGATCAAACGCTTGGCTTTACTATCCACTAAAGCTCGCCCTTCCATACCGGCCACAATCCGATCAATCGCATCGTTGACCTCCTCCATGGTAATGGCCTCTTTGCGCCGTCTGGCAGTAAAAATCGCCGCTTCGTTGAGCATATTAGCCAAATCTGCCCCAGTAAAACCAGGTGTGCGCCTGGCGATCGCCTCCAGAGCCACATCAGCAGCCACCTTTTTATCGCGAGAATGAACCTCCAAAATGGCCAAACGTCCCTTAGAATCTGGATAATCCACCACCACCTGTCGGTCAAAACGACCCGGACGCAGCAGGGCTGAATCCAAAACATCGGGCCTGTTGGTGGCGGCAATGACGATAATGCCAGTATTGCCCTCAAAACCGTCCATTTCCGTCAATAATTGGTTCAGGGTTTGTTCCCGTTCATCATTACCTCCCCCATAACCGATCCCTCGTTGACGACCAACGGCATCAATTTCATCGATAAAAACCAAACAAGGGGCATTTTCCTGGGCTTTTCGGAACAAATCTCGCACTCGCGACGCACCAACCCCGACAAACATCTCCACAAATTCCGACCCGGAGATGCTGAAAAAAGGTACCCCTGCCTCTCCTGCGATCGCTTTAGCCAGTAAAGTTTTCCCCGTCCCCGGAGGACCAATTAACAGGACTCCTTTAGGGATTTTCGCACCAATAGCCGTAAATTTTTCCGGTTGTTTGAGGAATGTCACCACTTCCTCTAGATCTTCCTTGGCCTCATCCACACCCGCCACATCATTAAATTCTATGCCAGTTTTCGCCTCCATCTGAAACCGCGCCCTTGATTTACCGAAGTTCATCGCTTGACCGGAAGCATTGGCAGAACGACGGATAATAAACACCAATAATCCCAAGACGATAATAATCACTAACAGGTTAGTGAGAACATTGATCAAGGCCGAATTGTCAGTGCTGGGGAGAATGCCGTACTCAATTTTTTTAGCATCCAGTTTCTTGATTAATTCGGGATTTTGGTCAAACAAATTGACTTCTTTCGGGGTATCCTTGTCCGTTTGACCGACGAGGGTAACTGCTGCCTGCTGCAAAGAAGGATTGATTTCCACCTTTTTTACCTTGCCTTGCTCGATTTTCTCTAACAACTCACCGTAGGTGAGGGTATTGGGTTTTTTTTGACTCCAAGCAGGACTGACAGGGCCAAAGGTTTGCAGAATCATCCAAGTGCTGACAATCCCTTTCCATACTGGCCGATGACCACGATTCTTAGCTGACTTGGCTCTAACTACGGTGAGCGGAGATTTTTGATCCATAATTGACTCTATATCTAGTTACCCTCTATTCATTGTGACAGATTGACTCGATCGTGACCACTGTTCTGTTTTTCCCCAGCCACGACCCTGAGGGCAAATAGTGATGACGGTTTTTTGCTATATTGTATTCAGCTAGGTAGTCTAACAACTGCCTATCCCAATCACTAACAGTTTAGGGAAGTGGGTTTCGCCCGCTTTTTTTATTGTCCAAATCATGACCCATCCGCTCATCCCCGACCTGCTGCACCTAGCCACCCCTATCGCTGAAAACTTGGGGCTAGAAGTGGTCGATATCGTTTTTCAAACCAATAAAAGGCCTCCCGTCCTGCGCGTCGATATTCGCAATCTGGCGGGAGATACTGGTTTAGAGGACTGTGAGCAGATGAGCCGGCTCCTAGAAACCGCCCTCGACAGTCAAGAAATCTTACCCGGGGCCTACGTTTTGGAAATATCTAGCCCTGGCATTTCTCGACAACTGAGCAGTGAGCGCGAATTTCAGTCTTTTAAAGGTTTTCCCGTCATCATTACCGGCCAGGATAGCCAGGGAAAACCAAAAGAATGGCGCGGAAAACTGCAAGGTAGAGATGAGCAATCTATTTATCTTAACCAAAAGGGTCGCTCCCTGACCATCGATCGCACCACTGTCATCAGCGTCCGTTTAGATGAGCAGCGCAGTGATCAGTAATCAGTAAACAGGGATAAAGATGAAGATAACTAACTAACTGATTAACTTAAAACTTACATCTGATAACTGATAACTGACACAAGGCTAATGGCTAAAAAACTAATAACTCAAAAGTAAGGAGAAAAAATAATTATGGCTACCGTTAATTTGCCTGGTTTGAAAATAATGCTCGAAGAAATTAGCCAACGACATAATCTGCCCAAAAATGCCGTACAGGAAGCCTTGCGTGAGGCACTTATCAAGGGTTACGAACGTTATAGACGCGCCCAAAGTTTAGAAAAAGCCGCTCAATTTCATGAAGATTATTTCAATAACTTTGATGTGGAATTAGACGTAGAAGAAGAAGGGTTTCGCATCCTTTCTACTAAAACTATTGTGGAAGAAGTGACCAATCCCGACCATCACATCGGTCTCAAAGAAGTGCAAGAAGTGGCCGATGAGGCCCAATTAGGGGATGAAGTAGTTCTTGATGTCACCCCCGACCAAAGAGAATTTGGTCGCATGGCGGCGATTCAAACTAAACAGGTTTTACTACAAAAACTGCGGGATAACCAACGCAAAATGATTCAAGAGGAGTTCCAAGATCTGGAAGGAACCGTTTTACAGGCCCGGGTCGTCCGTTTTGAAAGACAGGCCGCTATTGTCATGGTACAAAGTACCTACGGTCAACCGGAAGTGGAAGCAGAACTACCCAAACGGGAACAGCTGCCCAACGATAACTATCGCGCTAACGCCACCTTTAAAGTTCTGCTCAAAAAAGTCTTGGAAGGTTCTCACCGCGGCCCGCAATTAATCGTTTCCAGAGCGGCGGCGGGTTTGGTAGTATATCTGTTCGCCAACGAAGTTCCCGAAATCGAGGAGGAAATCGTGCGTATTGTCGCCGTCGCCCGGGAAGCTAATCCCCCCTCCCGTCACGTTGGTTCGCGGACAAAAATCGCCGTCGATACCCTAGAAAGAGACGTGGATCCGGTTGGGGCCTGTATTGGGGCTAGAGGTTCGCGGATTCAAGCCGTGGTGAACGAATTGCGGGGGGAAAAAATCGACGTGATTCGCTGGTCGCCAGATCCCGCCACCTACATCGCCAATGCCCTTAGTCCCGCCCGTATTGACCAAGTTTTGTTCACTAATGCCGAAGAAAGACAAGCACTGGTACTGGTGGCCCAGGATCAATTAAGTTTAGCGATTGGCAAAGAAGGGCAGAACGTGCGTTTAGCGGCCCGTTTGACGGGCTGGAAAATCGATATTAAGGATATCGCCCTATATAAAGGGGAACAAGATGAAACCGACCCAGAAGCGCAGGATTTAGACCAAGAATGAACCCCTTCGTCAATTATCGACGCTGTATTAGCTGCCGTCTCTTCGCCCCGAAAGAATCCTTTTGGCGAATTGTCCGACTACACCCGTCCGGACAGATACAATTAGATCAAGGCATGGGAAGGGCTGCCTATATCTGTCCGCAACCTAATTGCCTACAACTGGCCCGGCAAAAAAATCGTCTCGGACGGGCCCTAAAAGCCAATATTCCCGAAACGCTCTATGAATCCTTGCAAGAGCGCCTCGGGACTGTCAAGCAAGGTCGTCCAAATCAGGATTAAAATTGACGATCATAGCCACAAAATCGTTAGCATGGAAAGGGGCAGTCCTGACAGGATCAAAAAATCAGCCAAACTATAGGATCACTAACACTTTAGCCGGGGGATAATGGATGAGTAACGCGAAAGTCAGAATTTACGATTTATCAAAAGAATTGAATCTAGACAACAAAGACATTTTGGACATCTGTGACCAGTTGAACATCGAGTACAAGAGCCACAGTAGCACGATCAGCGAAGAGGATGCCCAACGCATCAAAGCAATCGCTGGGAAGGGAGTTATTTCCAGTACCAGTAAAAATAGCACGGGTCAGCGAGAATCGGCTATTCCCGCCGAGGAAAAAAAACAAAAGATTTTAGCCCTGCATAAACACAACCGCCACGAAACTGGCGAAGAAGGGGAAATCTATCCCGGGTCTGCTGGTTCCTCGGCCAAACCGACTTTAATCAGTCCTCCCCGTCCCCCAGTTAAACCCCTCGTGGCTGCCCCAGGGCGCGACGGTGCGGACGAAAAAACTCCCCCCACCGCTGCACAGATGCCATCTCAGTCCGCCAGTGTTAAAGAAACCCCGACCGAAACCCCGCTAGTGCCAGAAGTATCCTCCAGCTTAATCGCCCCACCTAATCGACCCTCCCTCACCCCGAAACCACGCCAGGGCAGCGCCTCGGGCCGGCCAGAACCCCGCTCTAAAAATGTACCTAGCAGTAACGACGGGCCTCCTTGCCCTGAGCCAAGTCGAAGGGGGGGAGAAAAACGCGAGCGTGGCGAGAGCGAAAACGCCCCTAGTCCTGAGCGCAGGACTGGCTTGGCTAAACCAGAAAAACCGACCCTCCACCGCAAACCCGACGGAAAAAGCCCGAAACTGGCGGAACCAGCTAGAGAAGTGCGGGAGACGGTGGAATTGAAGCGCCCGGTTCGCCCCGGTATGCCCGCTAAAATCTCGGCTACTGGCGAGGAAGAAACCGACACCACCAAGAAATCTGGTGTTGATGGCACAGAAATCGATACAGATACCGGATTGCTCGGAGCAGACGGGCTGAAAAAACTCAAACGACCGACCATGCCCCCTCGCATGGCTAAAAAATCTGGTTGGGAAGAAGAAGAAGAAGAAGAGAAAAAAGCGGCCAAAACCGCCAAAACTGCCGGCAAAAACAAACGCCGCACCCAAGCCCTCTTTGAAGATGACGATGATCTAGAATCGGAACTATCCGGGTTAATCAATAACCCCAGTTTTACCCTTTCCACCGCTCGTCCCCCCAAACCTCCCCTTCGACTTGGCCCAGGGCAAGCCACCGTTAAAGCAACCACCCCCGGCACTCCCACAGCAGTCAAAGTTAAGCGGCCCAGTAAACCAACCGCCCACACCGGCAGTCCGAAAAGCGAGCGCCAAGAACCCCAAGAGGAAAAACGCCCGGAAAGCATCATCATCACGGGCAGTCTCACCGTGCGCGACCTCTCGGAATTGATGAAAGTCCCCGAAACCGAGATCATCAGAACCCTATTTTTTAAAGGGATGGCGGTTAATATCACCCAAACCCTCGACGTGGACACGATCGAAATGATCGCCAGGGACTTCGAGATGACCGTGGAAACCCCCAGCACCCAGTCGGCGGCAATCAAAACCACGGAGATGATCGATGTCTCTGACTGGGAAAGTCTCCAGCGTCGTCCCCCCGTCGTCACCATTATGGGTCACGTTGACCACGGCAAAACCACCCTCCTCGACTCGATCCGCAAAACCAAAGTCGCCCAAGGGGAAGCTGGCGGTATCACCCAGCACATCGGCGCTTACCACGTCGATGTGGAACATAACGGCAAACCGGAACAGATTGTCTTTTTGGATACCCCCGGCCACGAAGCTTTTACCGCCATGCGGGCCCGTGGGGCGAGAGTCACCGATATAGCAGTACTGGTGGTGGCCGCCGATGATGGTGTACAACCCCAAACGAAAGAGGCAATTAGTCACGCCAGGGCTGCCGAAGTCCCCATCGTGGTGGCGATTAACAAAGTCGATAAACCTTCCGCTAACCCCGACCGAATTAAACAGGAATTGACCGAACAGGGACTGGTGGCAGAAGATTGGGGCGGTGAGACGATTATGGTTCCCGTTAGTGCCCTGCGGGGTGAAAATCTCGATAATCTGCTGGAAATGATTCTCTTAGTGGCAGAAGTAGAGGAATTGGTCGCTAACCCCGATCGCTTGGCCAAGGGAACCGTGATCGAAGCTAACCTTGATCGCACCAAAGGTCCCGTGGCTACCCTGCTCGTCCAGAATGGCACTCTCCGCGTCGGTGATAGCATCGTCGCTGGTTCGGTTTTCGGCAAAATTCGGGCGATGATCGATGATCGCGGTCAAAAAGTCGAAGCGGCCACCCCCTCCTTTGCCGTGGAAATCCTCGGTCTTAGTGATGTCCCAGCCGCTGGTGATGAGTTCGATGTCTATGAAAGTGAAAAAGAGGCCCGATCAATTGCTGATCAACGGGCGATCAAACAACGCAACACCCGTTTACAACAAGCCCTCTCCTCCCGTCGCGTTAGCCTTAGCACCCTCTCTATCCAAGCTCAAGAAGGACAACTCAAGGAACTTAATCTCATCCTCAAGGCAGATGTGCAAGGTTCCGTCGAGGCCATCCTCGGTGCGCTCAAACAGTTACCCCAAAACGAAGTGCAGATTCGGATTCTCCTCGCCTCTCCAGGGGAAATCACCGAAACCGATGTGGATCTGGCCGCCGCTAGTGGTGCGGTGGTGGTGGGGTTTAATACCACCCTTGCCAGTGGTGCGCGCGCATCCGCTGATCGGGAAGGAGTCGATATCCGCGATTACAATATCATCTACAAGCTCCTCGATGATATTCAAGGGGCGATGGAAGGTCTTCTTGACCCCGAAGAGGTGGAAGAACACCTCGGTTTTGCCGAAGTGCGAGCCGTCTTCACCGTCGGTCGTGGAGCCGTGGCGGGTTGTTATGTCCAATCCGGTAAACTGGTGCGGAATCGCTTCCTGCGCGTGCGTCGCGGCAAGGAAATTGTTTATCAGGGAGTTCTCGATTCCCTCAAGCGGATGAAGGAAGATGCCCGAGAAGTGGCCACTGGTTTCGAGTGCGGTGTCGGTGTTTCTAAATTCAATGACTGGAAAGAAGGCGATATTATCGAAGCCTACGAAATGGTCATGAAACGTCGCACTTTATCGAGTTAATTAGACGCGTCAGGAGTAGGGATTCGGGATTCTCCGAGTCAGGAGACAGGAGATTATTTTTACTTATTCTTCCCCACTTCCCCACTCCCCCATTTCCCCCATTTCCCTCTATGAAATCAGAACCTTTTGTGTGGATTCATCTGGCAGGATTAGCGGCTTTGCCAATCTTTTTACAAATCGCTTGGATTGGTTTAGCTGTGGGCGATCCCTTGCCTTTTCTTTGGCTAGAATGGCTATTTCTGGGAGCGATCGCTATCATTCCCGTTTTTTGGATGCAGTGGACAAAACCCTTTGATATCTTTAGTCTTTTGTTGGTCGCTCTCAAACCGAGTCAACTCACCCCCGAACAGTTAAAAATTCTCTCTCTTTTTCAACGTCCTCGCCATCGTCTTCTTACTCTTTTGGGAGTCTTCCTCCTAATTCTCATCGCTTGGCCTATCTATAATTTTGCCCCTCTAGCGGCTGTCGTGGCCGCCTATCTCCCCCAATGGCGGCTTTTAGGTTTAGTCATCGCGGCGCTCGCTCTCCTCTTAAGTCACCTGTTTCTACAGGTTCCTCTGAGTGTTCTTGGGGTTTTAGCCACGAAGGAAAGTGACTGGACAGCGACCGAAGCTTTAGTTATTGAGCGCATTCCTGAGTTATTTACTATTGTTGGTCTAAAAGTTAATAAAATTATCTAAACTAGCTAAAATGCAGGATTGATCGCCCGTTTAAGGGTTGAATATTCCTCGCACTACGGGGAAAAATCGCAGCCAATTGTTGCAGTTGTTGGGGAGAAATTTTGATCGCATTTTGCCAGACTAACCAGACAACATCCTCGCTAGACCGGAGGAGTGGACAAAGACCCCCGATATTCATAAAAACCGCTATTTTCTGGCAGTAAAAGCCCGGCATTGACCCAGGTATCGGGGATGATCATTTCAGGAGAAGGTTCTTGGGGCAAATAATCCCAAATGGTTGGTAAATAGGGATTATTTGCGCCAATTTCGGCTAAGATGCCCACAACTGCTAAATTTCCCTTCCCATTTCGATGCACTAAATGAATTTCCAAAGGGAAAGACTGACCTTTAATCTGATGTTCGCCCTCGGTCATGAAAATGGAACTGCAATAAATCCCAGTTTTCGCCGTGAAAACTCATACTTCCACCTTTTTCGGTCTGAACCAAGATTGTATGACTGTTGTGGCGAATTTTTAGGGGTATAGGACGATAATTAAAGGTGGGTTGGTATAGCTCTTTTTCAGTCACTATACTCAGATCGATCGGTGTTTGTTGCTTTCCCGTGGTGCAGAGGCGATAATTCGTTGATAATTCGCCCCAATGGTCAATATTTTGATAATTCCAAGTAAATTCTGGATTAATAGCCCCAAAAAGAGCATGAGAGCCTATAAATTGCAGTAATTCTCGTCTATACATGGGATTAAATTCAGCACATTTCGACACATTTCGACAAGCTCAATGTAAAAGCTCAATGTAAAATCATCCGAGCAAGAGTTGATCAATTAATTGTTTGGTTTCGTCAGAGACGGTTTTATTAGTGGGATTGATCACAAACAGTTGACCAAACTTCGACAGGCTCAGTGACCACATTCTTTACATTGAAGATAGTTTCCCTTTAAAAATCCCAACTCAGTAGATTTACAAAAATGAGATGCACCCAATTAGACAATTATTCTTGATCCACTGCCCTATAATGACAGAAAGAGTATTTTTGAATTGAATTTGTTCTTAACTGTACCCCACATTTCGACAAGCTCAATGTAAAATAATCTTCCTCCTGATAATCTTCTCATCACCTTACTTTATGTCAAATCTAATCCTTTTCTGGCATCGTCGCGATTTACGTCTCTCGGATAATATTGGACTGAGTAAAGCTAGGGAGCGTAGTCCGAAAATCATCGGGGTTTTCTGCCTCGATCCTGCTATTTTAGAAGGGGATGATATCGCCCCTGCTAGAGTTGCCTATCTCCTCGGTTGTCTAGAGGAATTAGAAAAAAATTATCGCCAAAAAGGTAGTCAATTACTGATTATTCACGGCAATCCCAGTCAAACACTCGTCAACTTAGCCGGCAATTTATCGGCAAAAGCAGTTTTTTTTAACCTCGATATCGAACCCTATGGGCGTCAACGAGATCAACAGGTAATCGCCGCTTTACAAACAAAAGGGATTGAGGTGGAAACCTTTTGGGATCAACTTCTCCACGCTCCAGGAAAAGTCCTCACCCTCTCAAAAAGCCCCTACACCGTATATACTCCTTTTTGGAAAAATTGGAGCCAATTAGCCAAAGCCAGCCCCACAACCCTAGAAAACCTGCAAGGACTAGACGAAAATGAGGGGGAGAAACTCACAGAAACTATTAATTTACCAACCCTAGAAAATTTAGGTTTTACTTGGCAAAACCCCTTACCCCTCACCCCCGGAGAAAAAGCCGCTCATAGCAGATTAGAAGAATTTTGTCAAGGGGTTATTAACAATTATCAAGAAGATCGTAACTTTCCCGCTTTTGATGGCACCTCGCGCTTGAGTGCCGCCTTAAAATTTGGGGCGATTGGCATTCGCACGATTTGGACGGCAACCCTAGAGTTATTAGAAAATTGCCGCGCTCAGGAAGCAAAAGATAGTATTATCACTTGGCAGCAAGAGTTAGCTTGGCGGGAATTTTACCAGCATTGTCTCTATTTTTTCCCAGAATTGGCGGTCGGTGCTTATAGAAAAGAATTTCGTCATTTTCCCTGGGAGGATAACGAAGAACATTTTCAAGCTTGGTGCCAGGGAAAAACCGGCTATCCCATCGTTGACGCGGCGATGCGACAATTAAATGAAACGGGATGGATACACAATCGTTGTCGCATGATCGTGGCGAGTTTTTTAACCAAAGATTTAATTATTAACTGGCAAAAAGGCGAAAAATACTTTATGCAGAAACTTTTTGATGGCGATTTAGCCGCTAATAATGGTGGTTGGCAGTGGAGTGCCTCTAGTGGCATGGATCCGAAACCCTTAAGAATTTTTAACCCCGCTAGTCAGACACAAAAATTCGATCCAGAAGGGGAATATATTCGTCAGTGGTTGCCGGAATTAGCCTCCGTAGATACGGAATATTTAGTAACCGGGAAAATCCCCCGTTTAGAAAGACATCGTTGTGGTTATCCTGAGCCAATTGTCGATCATAATCAACAACAAAAAGAATTCAAACGACTCTATAGCAATCAGAAGCCAAAACGGTAAAATTAGCTACTTTTGACTGGCTTTAATCTGGTTCCACACATCCTCTAAACTTAGATATAACACAGGCACAACAATTAAACTCAACAGGGAAGAAGTGACTAAACCTCCCACAATTACCATCGCCATGGGTTGCCGCAATTCCGCACCGGTTCCCAATCCCAAAGCGATCGGAATCATGCCTAAAATTGTCGAACAAGTGGTCATTAAAATCGGTCTTAACCTAATCATTCCCGTTTCTAAAACCGCTTCCTCCCGACTCCAACCCTGTTGACGTAATTGGTTAGTATAATCTAGCAATAACACAGCGTTTTTATCCAGTAATCCTAAGAGGAAGATAAACCCGATCAGAGAAATCATACTAAACTCACTACCCGTTACCAATAACCCCAACATTGCCCCCACAATCGCTAACGGTAAACATAAAGCGATGACGATAGTTTCTAACAGTCTTCTGAATAATAACCATAAAACCCCTAACATTAAAATTGTCGCTAGGATTAAAGTGCGACCAAAACTGCCCAAAACATCGCTACTTTGAGAAGAAGTACCCCAACGCTGTAAAGTTATCCCTTCCGGTAAAGGAATCCCTTCAATTTTAATCGCCGCATCTTCTAATCCTAAATCCAGACTGAGATTAGCACTAAGAAAAATCGCCTGTTGACCATTTAAACGCTCGATCGCCAAAAAATCCCCCCGCTCATTTAATCTAGATGATAGGGAAATATCCTTCAAACCGGCGATTTTAGCGGCCTCAACCCGCAATTTCTCGGCACTATCGCGCAATAGCGGCAAATTATCGCTTTTAATCGCAATTTGGATCGGCTTTTCCGCTTCCGTCTGTACAAAAGGAATGTCCTCGACACTGACATTCACCCCTCTAATTGGCGGTAAAATTTGCCGAATCCGTTGCTGCACCGCACTGGTGTGAGATTTACGATCGCTCTTCAGTGTAACGTGAATTTTGCCCCGATTCGGCTCACCGCGTAAACCGGCGATCAGAAAAGTCGATTCCACTTCCCCATCCCGCAAAATCGGCGCTTCTAATTTGCTGCCATCCCGGATAGTGCGACGCAGGAGAAAACTTTCCGGAGAACTCGCTAACTGGGAAATCCAAGCGAAACTATCGCTAGAACCCTTAGCCGTCGGTTTATTAGGGCTAATTTGCGTTATTTTCGGCAAAGGAGACGTATAAACTAGATTAAACTCGCCGCGATCGAGTCGGGGAATAAATCCCCTGGAAATAAAAGGAACCAGGGCAATACCCGCCAAAAAGGTAATTAGGGCAATAGCAATAACCAGCAAACGATGACGCAATGACCAGTTTAAGAGCCGTCGATAGGCGTTCTCAACCAGTCGCTTTTGTTTCGTC
Source organism: Microcystis aeruginosa W13-11 (assembly GCA_009995705.1). Classification (GTDB taxonomy): domain Bacteria; phylum Cyanobacteriota; class Cyanobacteriia; order Cyanobacteriales; family Microcystaceae; genus Microcystis; species Microcystis aeruginosa_F. The sequence goes on along the minus strand of JAADBR010000090.1, from coordinate 3,700 downwards.
ATTTTTGCCTGTGACTGCGGTTTCAGCCAATATACTGCCAAAACGGGCGATAAAGTTCGGGCGATCAACAGAGAAAAAATCACCGCAGCTGAGACAGTTAAACCGAAAGGTTGAAAAAACTGTCCCACCGCACCCCCCATAAAAGCCACGGGTATAAACACGGCAACAATGGTTAAAGTCGAAGCAGTCACAGCTAATCCGATCTCCCCTGTCCCCTTGAGTGCCGCATTTTTCGGGGTTTCCCCCGCGTCGATTAAACGGGAAATATTCTCCACATCCACGATCGCATCATCCACGACAATGCCAATCACCAAAGCGAGAGCCAGCAGCGTCAGGGTTTCCAGATTAAACCCATAGATGGCCATGATAATGAAAGTCCCCAAGAGAGATAGGGGGATAACCAGAGCAGAAATGATTGTAGCGGCGAAACTGCCTAAAAATATCAAGATCACCAGCACCGACAGCAAAACTGCCAAAAGTAAATCATCGATCGTGCCTTGTAGGGCAGCGCGAATATATTCCGCTTGGGTTTCAGCTAAAATTATCTTGACATCTGGCAGTTTTTGTGCTATGTCTTTCACCAGTTTTTCTGCGGCCGCGGCCAGCTCGAGACTATTGGCGGCACCTTTTTTGATTACCTGCACTGCGATCGCTTCTCGGCCATTAAAGCGCACCAGTGTGGGCAATGGTCGGGTTAAGCTTTTATGGGGATTATCTTCCCCAACTGTACCTTGACCGAGTAAATTAACTTTAGCCGTACCTTGCAGAGCTTTTAAGGGCGGAATTAAATTATCTTGGGCGATTTGGCTTAATTCGTCTAGAGTTTTCTGCTCACTCCCTTCGACTTGGCTCAGGGCAGGCACCAGCGCATAGGTGACTGTTGCCGACTCATTTAAATCAACGGGGATAACTTCTGTGGTAGCTTGAGGGGGTAAAGGGACTTGCGAGATAGCCTGTTTAACTGCTGCGGTGGCCTTGTCTAAATTTGTACCAATTTTAAAGAAAATGCTGATTACTGACTGTCCGGCGGAAGTAGTCGAAGAAATATCACGACGACCAGGGAGAGAGAAAAGAGGATTTTCTAGGGGTTTAGTTAATTGCTGTTCCGTGGTGATGGCAGTAGCTAAATCGGCTTGGGCGTTAATTATTACGACTGGAAAGCTGATATCGGGGAAAAGAGCGTATTTTAGGGAACTAAAAGCCAAAATTCCCACCATGGCCACCGCTAACCAGAAAGCAATGGTTAACCTCGGGGCATTAATCGCTATTCGAGAGATATTCAGACGTTCTCGCCATGATTCTTTCATCTTCGTTTAATAACTGGGGTGTGGGGTGTGGGGAGTTTTCTCAGTGAACTGATAACTGACTCCATGGTAGATGTTGGATTTTTGCGGGAGTTCTATTTTCCGACAAAGATAAGTAAAAATTATTTATTGACCGCAAAAACTTGAGAATATTTAAATTAACATTTCGCAATATTTATAAATTCTTAAGAATTAATTGAGAAATATTTTTATTTAACAACGACGTTATCATGGTTACAGCGATTTGATAGAATTTCAGAATGGGTTGTTTTGTGCTTTTTTGGGCAGCAATGGTTGAAACCCTTGCCACACCTAGAAGGTGATCCTAATTAAGACGGGTAAATCAGTCATTTTCACCCACAACGATGATCTTTTTTTTGTGTAGTTTTATTGCAAAAAAAAAGTTTTTTTGACAAAAAGCACAAAGTATGATAGAGGAGAGGAAAATTATGAATTGGGGAGAGTGATTGCCTTTATTTAGAAAACGGGTTTCTTCGAGAAACCCGTTTTCTGATAATAGTTAACAGTTATCAGTGTAGTTCCCCATCTCCTCGCAGGAGTCGCAATTCCCCCTCTCCTCGTAGGAGAGGGGGTTAGGGGGAGAGGTCAAATCATTCATTTTCAGAACTGATTCGCTACATTTCATCTACTAGCAATACATTTTGAGGAGTTAACTGTTTCCATTGCCTATCATTAGTGATAATGTAGGTTGCTGAATATGCGATCGCTGTTCCCAGTTGAATCGCATCGGGTGTTTTGAGAGTGTATTGGGTACGAAGAGCGATCGCCTCATCAGCAATAGATAAATCGATTGGTAACAGAGTAATTTGGCTCGAACGGGTGAAATATGTCTGGTATTGTTCTACCAACTCCTGATTACCTATCCTTGCTGGATGGGTAACAATTTCGATAAAAGTGATCATCGAAGTGATAACCTTAACCTGATAAATGGAGACATCATAAAATAACTTTTCCATATAAGGAAAAAAGATGGGATGTTACTCGAAAAAGTAAATAAAAGGAGCCGTATCTAAAAATACAATATTTTCAGGTTGTAAAACTATTCCCATGATGATCGCTCCTGCGGAATATAAGCATCTACATCAATTGATTGCCACATTTCTTGTCCCAACCCCGCCGCATCGCGGAAATCTAATGGCTTATCTTCTAACTCTGGTTTAGCTTGTAAAAACTTGGCAAAATCCAAAATTTTATTCGCTCGATCTTCAGGCATTGATTTCACGATTTTGTAAATATCGTCGTCTACACTCATAAGTAAATTCTCTCTTGTCTATTATGGACATTTTACCATAGCAATTTCATCGGGTAGTGAACATTACGAGAAACCTGTTTTCTTGTAATAAATGTTAATTTTTGTGATAGCACCCTTGAAAAATTGGGAATTGTTGGGCTAAAACTGTTAGCAACAAACCTTTCCAGTCAATGTCATAACTTCTACCCTTTTGCCGAGCCTTCCTGCTGTTGACGATGTTTTGTTCGATTTAGCTCAATCTGATAGATTTTGGGCGAATTTGGCAATAGCTGTAGGTTAAGGGGATGAGGTCATAACAATCCGTTGCCAAAACCGACTTTTCAGAATATAATGGAGAAGAGCAGTCATTCATCGCTCAGATTAGTTAAGATGACATTACATGACTAATAATATTGACCATGATCGCTTATTTAAGGAATTAATCTCCACCTTTTTTGTCGAATTTATCGAGTTATTTTTTCCTCAATTGATAGATTATTTAGATAGGGACTCGATTACTTTTTTAGACAAAGAAGTATTTACCGATGTCACGGAAGGAGAAAGACATGAAAGCGATTTAGTCGCACAGGTTAAGTTTCGAGGAAAAGAATCTTTTTTTCTGATTCATGTAGAGGCGCAGGAAAGTTCGCGAAAGTGGTTTAATCGGCGAATGTTTACTTATTTTGCTCGCTTTCATGAGAAATTTGTCTTACCGATTTATCCCATTGTAATTTTTTCTTACCCAAAGCCAAAAACAGAAGCGATTAGTCAATATGTAGTCGATTTTCCCGATTTTAAGGTATTAGAATTTAACTATCAAGTAGTGCAATTAAATCGATTAAATTGGCGAGATTTTCTCAATCAGCAGAATCCAGTTGCTTCAGCTTTGATGGCGAAGATGAACATTGCCGAGAAAGAGCGAGCTAAGGTTAAGGCGGAATGCCTGCGCTTGTTAATCACTTTAAGGTTAGATGCGGCGAGAATGCAATTAATTTCTGGATTTATTGATACATATCTCAATCTAAATCCAGTGGAAGAGATACAATTTCAAGAAGAGATTAGCACATTTAGTCAACCCGTACAGGAGGGAGTTATGCAAATTACCACCAGTTGGATGCGTCAAGGTATTGAACAAGGTATCGAA
>JAADBR010000089.1 GCA_009995705.1 Microcystis aeruginosa W13-11 | reverse complement strand
GTTCGGCTAAGTAGGCTTTCTTGAGCATTTTATCTCCTCGTCTCTACCCGTTTTATTATAACAGGATTTGGTATCACAGCTTCAATCAATGTGCATGGTGCGTTCCCCAAAAATCGATCGCTGGAGCAGTGGGAGCCACATTAGGGAACGCACCCTACAAGATCGGCGATCGTACTATACAGCCAACTCCACAGAATCGCTCTACTCTAGACACAGTAAACGGTACAGCCATTTTCAAGGGGAAAATGTACCCAGTGGCAGCTTGTCAATTTTTTCTTAGAAGCTCCATGCAGTAAGGGTTTTGTTAATTTTTTAGCATTTATGTATGGGGCAAGTCCAGGTATTACTTAGTTATTTTATAAAGCCAATATCGCTTCTTCTCCTTATCACTGACTATAAGCTCAGTATTGTAACCATTAGTCTCGATTTGCTGAATTAATTTATTAGAGGGGATGTATAGAAATATATTGTCAAATTTACTATTTATTTGCTCTAATTTAGATAGTTTTTCTTCTAGTTCCTTTTGATTTTCCCCATAGACAACTTGTAGATAAACATCTGAATTGAGTAAGTGAGTTAAAGCCAGAACTCGATGGTACAGATCATCAGTAATTACTAAGACATTAGGTGATTTGTTAATTACTTCAGCAATCTGTAAGTTCATAATAGGTACAATTCCTTGAGTTCTTCCCGTAGGAGATTTAGCAATAGCCAGAGAGGAAAATATTCCTAGAGAAATTATGGCTATGCTGATCAATTGCCACAACCTTCTTTCCATAGGCTTTTTAACACCATGAAAAGCTTTGGAAGCAAGTAAATAAGCAACAGACAGACTAACCCCTATATAACTTGGAGTAAGATAGCGAGAGTATATAGTTCTTCTACCACCTTGCAAAAAGTCGGGAATAATCTGGGATAGACCAGGTATGATAACTAATAGAGCTATAAATAAGAAAGTATGAAATGGAGCCTTGCGATACATAAACCAAAAGGAATATATAATGATAAGAAATATTAGATATGGTAGGGGGTTTTTAAAATTGAACTGGTTGTTAAAATCTACTAAAACTGTGGATGTATTAAAAATAATTGTTAATATTCTTTCAAGGACACTAATTTGAAAGTTAGTCATCCAGCCTAGCCCAGATGTGAGTTTGCTCCAATTTATAGTAATAACTAAAGCCCAAGGAAGAAAGGAAACAAATAAAATGGTAGAAGCGAGTATATGGTTTAGTATTAATTTATTAAACTTAAATTTTTGAATAACAATTACATAAACTGTTTGTGCAAAATAGACAAAGATAAAATTAACGTGCAAATAAATACCTAATGCAAGAGTTAATCCATAACCTAACCAGTTAAAATTATTGTTACTTCTCAGACTGCGTAGTAGTGCCAAACTGGATAATATAATTGCTAACGAAAATAGACTATAGGAACGAATTTCCTGAGAATTAATCATATGGAAAGGAGAAACAGCAATTAAGCAAACTGTCATCCAACCTACTATACTTGATGAAAATAATTCTAAAGATAACCAGTAAACTACAGGTAATAGTAATAAGCCTATCAACACAGATAAACTGCGAGTCACTAGAACCGAATTACCCCAAAATTTCATCCAGTAGCGAAGTAGGATAAAGTAAAGAGGAGGATGGGAATCTTGTTTAGTTAGGGCGTAAATAGTATCTTTGTCAGTTTTCTCACTGGCAAAGTTTTGATACTTGTTTAGGTCTTTAACAGTAAGAATTTGTCCATTAAAAGATTGAGAGATAAGCTCTTGGCTGGTATATCCTGAAGAACTAAGCAGCGTTCTTACCTCGTCTGTTGTGTAGGGTTTTTGGGATAATTCAAAAAACCTAAAAAAAATACTTAGTGAAAGAATGAGGATGATTAGTAATACATTTATACTAAAATGTTTTTGTGTTCTTAGAGATTGAGGTTTTAAACTCATATGTTGGCTCCTCTCGACTTTGTGTGATAATTTTTGCTTATGGAATCGTGAACTGCTTATCGGGCAAGACTTTTAAGGCTATTTTGCGTAAGAAACTATCAGTATAGACCTCGTTTGCACGTTGTATCATGATAGTCATAAACAATCTCACTATAATCTTAAGTTAAGATGGGACTGCAAATCTCAATTTCTGACTCCATTGTGCCTAAGTACAGGACAAAAAGCTTGAAAAGTAGGCGAGAGTAAGGTTTAATGAGAAATAGAATCAATCTTCAAAACCCTATGAACCAGTATAGTGGGGTCTATCGGACTGATGGTGATAAGTTTAACTAATCAATGATTGGCTGCTAACAGCCGTGAGCGCAGATGTTGAAAATTTCTTAACCCATAAGTCTGACGCAAAATTACACGACTACGATTATTTAAACCTTCCATAGCTCCATTCGTTGTTCGATTAATAAAGTAATGGCAAATTCCTTCAAAGTGTTGTCTAATTGTCTCACATATTTCTCCATAGAAAACTTCAGCATTTTTCAGCCACCTTCTTAATTTCCTAGTTCCCCCACTAATCGTGCGAGTCCTTTCGTAGATTTCTCTTAATTCTTCTTTTTCTTCCTAGGCGATTTCTAAAATAGGATAATCTTTAAGTAACCTAGATAGTTCTTTTTTTCTTATGATAGTTAAGTCCTCTCTATTACTCAGTAAAAGATGACGCATTCCCTTCGCTCTCATTCCTAATTTACATCGTATTTCGTTTAGTCTTTTGTTGACCATCTTCAGGACATGAAAACGGTCATATACTATAATTTCATTAGGAAAAACCTCCTCGATCACTTTGACAAACCCTCCCCACATATCGATGCAAACTTCCTCCACTTTCTCTCGAATATCTTTTGGCTGTTGGCTTAGCGCTTCTATAAGCTCTTCCTGAGTTCTACTCGCTATCACATCTATTAGACATTTTTTATCTAAATTCCTCACCACTGCTCTGTATTTTTTTTGTCCTTTAGCAGTACTTATCTCATCTAATCCTATAGGTTTTACTGGCTGCCAGTTTTTTTGATTCTTTTCTTCGCTTACCGCCTCGAAAATTGCCTGAATTTCATCCTCTTTTAGCTGCTCTTCTCGACTAACTTGTTTTACGGTTGTTGCCACTACTCTTCCGTATACATATTCCTCATAACGTTCCGTGTGATATCGTTTGAATACCATCCCTTCTAGCTCTTCTGTTGTATATCTCCCACATTCACTACAGATAAACTGACGGCGAGGTACTTTCAAATACACTCCCCGACCACATATTGACAGCTCTCGCACCAGTACCTCCCGCGTCTGATGTACATCCTCCGTATAATTTCCACAATGAGGACAAATAATGCCTTCCTTTAAGCTTTCAAGGCTAAGAAATATTAAGCCTTCTATTTCTTGAACTTTAACCACAGTCATGTCCGGTAGTTTAAGCAAACGGTCAAGGTGCCAGTCCATGGTCTTACCTCCAACTCTGTATCTCTATATACCTTTTCCCCCTCAACTTCAGTTGAGCCATCTTTAATTTGATTGGTAATTTTAATCACTGGGGAAAGGGCGATACTTAAGGGTTAATTCTCGCACCAATTCCCCTAGATTTGATCTCAATCCCCTAGACAAATACCCAAACCCCTGGCGGTTTTGACTAAAGTTTCTTCGGGATCGACGACGCGATAGGTTTTAATCGCCTCCTCAATGGGAACACTGACCACTTGCCGATTTTGCCAGGCCACCATGCGATCGAATTCTTCCCTGGCGATCAGATCCACGGCCGCCACGCCAAAAGCCGCCCCCAGTAAGCGATCCATTGGAGAAGGAATACCCCCCCGTTGAACGTGGCCCAGGAAAGTCACTCTCGTTTCGGCCCCGGTTTCCCTGGCAACTTCTTCGGCTAAATAGCGACCGATCCCCCCGAGACGATCTTCCCCTAGGGCTTTCTTTTCCGATAGGCGATCGCCGGTTTCAGTACGCACAGCCTCGGAGACAATAATCAGAGAAAACTGTTTATCCATACGCTGCCGCTGCCGGATCTTCTCGCAGACCTTGTCTAATCGGTAGGGAATTTCGGGGATGAGAATGATATCGGCCCCCCCCGCAATACCGGCAGCCAGGGCAATATGGCCAGCATCTCTACCCATAACTTCTAGAATCATCACCCGGTTATGACTAGCGGCGGTAAAATGGAGGCGATCGAGGGCTTCTGTGGCGATATTAGTAGCTGTATCGAAGCCGATGGAGACTTCTGTGGCTCCCACATCATTATCGATGGTTTTGGGGATACCAATCAGATTAATGCCCCCCTGTTGGGCAATACGGCGCAAAATCGCCAGACTACCATCGCCACCGATGCCGATCAGGGCATCCAGTCCCAGACTATGATAGCCGTCGATGATGTCCTGAGAGCGATCAATCAAGGTTCCATCGGGCATCGGGAAAGCGAAGGGATCCCCCTTATTGGTAGTACCGAGAATTGTTCCTCCCATCACCAACAGGCGATCGACTCCTTCAATATCAAAGATCGTGGTTTTGGGGGGACGGTTAATTAATCCGTTAGTTGCTTCTCGAATACCCACCACTTCCCAGCCATAATTGCCAGTGGCATGGTGGACAACGGCACGAATGGCGGCATTTAAACCCGCACAGTCACCACCACTGGTGAGAAGTCCAATGCGTTTTTTTTCACCCATAGCTTTAGCTTTTTGTCAGGAGATTAACAAATCTATATTTAGGGAAAAGTTGCGGATAATGCCTAAAAATTAAGAAAGTTTCTAGATCGTCCCTAACAGCTAGGGGAAAAATCCGCCCCCATTCCCTCAGTAATCGATCACGAGCAGGGTATGCAGGGCGACACGGATCCCGATTATACTAAAAAGTACATAGCAATCTTAGGGCATTTGTCAACCCTAATACACGAGAAATTTTCTGATAACTGATAGCCAATCAATTTAACTATTTACTGCTTGCTGAAGACGGGATAGATCCCAACCTTTTTGATTAAGAAGTAACCAAGACTGCATTAAATCTGGACCGTGTAACTCCCCCATCAAAGCGGCGCGTAGAGACTTCATCACTAGACCTTTTTTCACCCGATGGGCTTTAGTTATTGTCTCCACAATTCCCTTAGCAACTTCTCCGGTTAAATCGGGAGTAATAGCGGCGAGAATATCCTTGATAATATCCTTAACTCCCTCTAATTGTAATTGACTCAAAGCCTCCTGATTATAATTAGCCAGAGGGGTTAAAAGTAAGCGACTTTCAGCCACAGCATCGCTTAAACGAGTTAAACTCGGACCGATGAGAGTAGCCAAACCGACCAACCAAGCTCGATCGGTTTCAGCAGCAAAATTATACCCTGCTTCTTGCCAGTAAGGGAGAAGTAAAGGCACTAATTCCTCACCGGTTAAACGGTGGAGATATTGACTATTAATCCAATCCAATTTAGTCCAGTCAAATTTTGCCCCTGCTTTATTTACCCGTTCTAAACTAAACACTTCAGCGGCCATTTCAAGGGTAAAAATTTCTTCAGTAGAATCGGGAGGAGTCCAACCGAGGAGAGTCATGTAATTAACCAAAGCTTGCGGCAAAAAACCCAGTTTTCGGAAATCCTCGATCGAAGTGACTCCATCCCGTTTAGATAACTTACGACCCTCCTGATTTAAGATCAAAGGAGTGTGGGCAAACTCTGGCACTTTTGCCCCCAAAGCTTCGTATAAAAGAATTTGTTTAGCGGTGTTAGCGATGTGATCTTCCCCACGAATAACATGGGTAATTTCCATATCAATATCATCAACAACTACCGCTAAATTATAGAGAGGCTGACCGAAGTTTTCCTCCCCATTTTCCGAGGTACGAGCGACCACCATATCACCCCCTAAATCACTACCTTGCCAGATGACTTTTTCCCGGATTAAATCCTGCCAAATAATTTCTCGATCATCATCAATAATAAAACGAATTACGGCTTTTCTCCCCCCTTGCTCGAATTGCGCTTGTTGTTCGGGGGTGAGATAACGGTGACGATTATCATAACGGGGGGCAAGATTGCGGGCTTTTTGTTCTTCCCGCATTTTTTCCAATTCTTCTGGGGTACAATAACAACGATAGGCTAAACCTCGATCGAGCAGGGTTTGAATGGCCTGACGATAATAATTAAGGCGTTGAGTTTGAAAAAAAGGACCTTCATCCCAATTCAGTCCTAACCATTGTAGGCCCGCTTGAATATTTTCCGTATATTCTGGTCGAGAACGTTCTAAATCTGTATCTTCCACGCGCAAGATAAATTTACCCCGGTGATGATGGGCAAAAAGCCAGTTAAACACGGCTGTGCGTGCGGTTCCAATGTGTAAATTTCCCGTGGGACTGGGGGCAATACGAACTCTCACTGTCACGATCTAACTCCTAGGTTTTTTGCGGCAACGATATCCCATATTATTGCAAATTCCCCTAGACCAACTCTCGAAATTAAGAAAATTAAATAAATAGCTACCAAAGGGTGAGAAAGGAACAACAAACTCTCAAGAATTGAAGTCTCCCTCTCTGGGGAGAGGGGTTAAGGGGGGAGTATTATTTGGGAAATTTAGGCAGCGATTAAAGATTTGCTCAAAGGTTGCCAACGGAAATATCTTTCCCCACCCAATTCGAGGACAAATTTTAACCGGGGCTCCTGTTGACTAAGATTAATTAGGTATTGTTTTTCTTCCGAGGATAAAACAAAACTTTCAATAATCCAAATCACTAAACCTTTAGATTGGGGGGGTAAATTTTCCAATTGATAGGTAGCAATGGGAGGAATAAAATAAACCGGTCCGACGGCTGCTTCCCGACCAATATTTTTTTTACCTAAATGGGGGGGACGGACTCCATGAATGCCGGTAAGATAGGCACTTAAATCCCCTAGACCTCTAGCGGTGATATGCAGGACATTGTAACCAGTGGCCCGTAAACGTCTTTGATAGCGTCCCTCGTAACCCCCTTCTAAGGGTGCATAAACGCCTAAAGCACCGTATTGTTCCAGATCGCGAATAAATGGTTTTCCTGTGGTCAGTAATGCCATAGCTAGTAAAAAAATCTTTTTCCCTATAATCGCACGTTTTGTTAAGTTGTGCGTCAGGTGAACAGAAAAAGACTTAGGATCAGAGTATGAGAAAGAGACAATCCCTGCTCTCTCCCGAGGAGGCAATATGTTTCACGATCTCCTTTATCCCAACGGACTGCTTTATGTCCTGATTAAACTAACTGTTTTAGCTTTAGCAGTCTTGCTCTGGTTTATGGTCGTTTCGGCCCCGGCTGTTTGAAAAAACACTGCTCTTGTACAATTAGCGTTCTATGCAATGGCTAAATTTTGTCGATGACTTCTGTTAAATTGCCGATCGATCCTTTTCTGAAACCCAACCTAACCACTAAGCTACTAGGGGTTGGGTTGGTATTGACAATTATTTTTATCCTGATTGCCCTGTTTTCGCCCCTTCTGCAAGCGATCGGACTGATTCAGGATTCAACCGACATTTTAAGCAATTATCCCCTACAAGCCCCCAGTTCTGCCCATTGGTTTGGGACGAATGTGCGCGGTTACGATGTCTTTTCCCGTACCCTATTCGGGGCGCGAGCGGCCTTGTCCGTGGTATTTTTGGCCACGGGATTATCTTTAGTCATCGGGGTTCCTTTGGGACTAATTAGCGGTTATTTGGGGGGTAAGATCGATCGCGTTCTCCTCTTCCTCATGGATACCCTCTACACCTTGCCGGGGTTATTATTATCGGTGGCTCTCGCTTTCGTCTTGGGTCGTGGCATCCTCAATGTAGCGATCGCTGTTAGTATTGCCTATATTCCCCAATATTTTCGCGTGGTCAGAAATCAAACCGCCAGCGTTAAAAATGAGTTATTTATCGAAGCAGCCCGAGCGATCGGAGCTACACCGGGTCGTATATTATCAAAATATCTTTTCTTTAATGTCGTCCAGAGTGTCCCAGTTCTTTTTACCCTCAACGCAGCGGATGCGATCCTGGTTTTAGGCGGTTTAGGCTTTTTAGGCTTAGGATTACCAGAAGAAGTGCCGGAATGGGGTCATGATCTCAAGGAAGCCTTGGCGGATTTATCTACGGGTATCTGGTGGACTACTTTATTCCCCGGATTAGCAATGACCACGATGGTGGTGGGTTTATCCCTCTTGGGAGAGGGGTTAAGTGAAATTTTAAACCCCCTGAGTCGTAAACGCTAAAAGCGAGGGTGAGAGTTCGAGACACCCTCAGCCTCTTTGTCCAGTAACGATGTAAGATACCCTTTGGGCGATATTGGTGGCATGATCGGCCATGCGTTCCAGATGACGGATTAGTAAAGCCATCAGTAGGATTGGTTCCACCACACCCTTAATATCTCTTTGATGGGCGAGAGTGTGATAGAGGTAATCATAGGCTCGATCGACCGTATTATCTAGTTCTTTGACCTTTGGACCGGCTTCTTGATCGAGGTCGGCCAGGGCAACAAGGCTCGTGGCTAACATATACTGGGCATGGTGGGACATAGCCTCGATCTCACTCATACAATCGTGGGGAGCGTAGGCGAATAATTTGAGTGCTATTTCAGCCAAATCCTTGGCATAATCGCCGATACGTTCCAAATCGCGCACTAATTGCATAAAAGCACTTAAAAGCCGTAAATCTTGGGCTACGGGAGCCTGTAGAGTCATGAGAGTGGCACAATCTAACTCGATTTGACGATAGTAGCGATCGATTTCCTTGTCAAGGAGGGGGATTTTTTTCGCCATTTCCAAATCCCTAGCAAAAAGGGATTGATGGCTAAGACGAAAGGATTCTTCGACCAGGGTTCCCATTCTCAGCACATCCTGTTCCAATCGCTGGAGAGAACGAGCGAAATAGGTGCGATCGGGATGATTGGTTTCTTTGGATAGGCTCACGGTCGGATTCGCTTAACATAATAAAACTACTCTTTCTCTACAGTGATAACAAGAAAATTTTCGATTTTGTACAGTTGTCCAGAGAACTTGACAGATTTTTTTCTCCCCACACCTCAACACCCATCACCTCATCCCCTTTTTTTGACGGGGGAGAGTAACTTGTAGGCGAGCGCCACCGGTGTTAGGATCATTTTGAGCGACGATCGAACCGCCATGGGCTTGAATAATCTCTTTAGCAATCGATAAACCTAAACCGGTACTATAATCCTTTGTGCTTTGTTTTTGACGGGTGCGGGAAGGATCACCGCGAAAGAGGCGATCAAAAATGTAGGGTAGATCCGCTTCGTTAAATCCCTTCCCGTTGTCGATAACGTCAATTTTCAGCCATTTTTCCCCGATAGTATCGGATATTTCCCGAATTTCTAGGCGAATTTTCCCCTGATCGGGACTATACTTAATGGCATTATCAAAGAGATTTAGGAAAACTTGCAGCAGACGAGAGTGATCGACTTCTACCGTCCAATCCACTGGAGAGGAATAATCTAAGCTCATCTGTTTTTGGGCGGCTATTGGGGTGACAGTCTGCCAGGCAGCGGTGATTAGGTCCTCTAGATTAATCATCTGGTATTGTAAAGATCGCCCCCCATCCGCTTGTAATTCACTGATTTCTAGCCAATCGCAGACTAATTGACTCAAACGCTCCACTTCTTTCCCCATTTGTTCTAACCAGCGTTTTTCGGGAACTTGGATGCGTTTTTGTAAAGCTTCGGTAAGCAGAGAAATGGAGGTTAGGGGAGTGCGTAACTCGTGAGTTAAGTCAGAGAAAGCTCGCTCGCGATTTTGCGATAATTCCACTAAAGGCTGTCTATTTTCAATAAATACAGCGATTTCACCTTCCGGCAAGGGATAACCGTAACCCTTCAAGGCGATCGATTTAGGAGCAATCACTTGGCGATCGCTAATGGGGGTGACAGGATAATTAGTCGGGTAAAAAGTCCAAGTTTGCACCTGTGGACTCTGTTTTTGGCGAGTTTCTTGAATTAATTGATCTAATTCGTAGGAGCGCACCAATTCCAGCAGCAGACGCACTTGATCTGGCCGCCAGCGATCGAGTTTTAGGAGATTAATTGCCTGTTGATTGCACCAGAGTAGTTGATTATCGGCATCTATACGAAGATAGGCGATCGGCGCTAGGTCTAGCAAGGATTTCTGAATTTCTAAGCTCTTTTCTCGCTCTTGCAGACTTTGGGAGAGAAACTGTAATTCTCGACGCACTAGGGAGGTAACGGGAAAAGAGGCCGATAAATCCACCGAATCCGAGAGAGCGATTAGATTTCGCTTTAACTCTCTATTTAAGCGTGAGACTTGCCAATAACAAATACTCAAACCTAAAACTACTCCGAAAATAAAAGCGAAAATAGTCATTATCCCAGAAAGCGGCGATCGCTAAACTTGAAAATATAATCGCTCACCTAGCCAAAACGATAACCGAAACCGCGTACAGTAATCAGGTATTCTGGTTGACTGGGATCAATTTCCAGTTTTTCGCGTAACCAGCGAATGTGAACATCGACGGTTTTGGTATCTCCTAAAAAATCTGGTCCCCAAATTTGTTCAATTAACTGCTCTCTTGACCAAACTCGGCGCGGATAACTCATAAATAGGTCGAGGAGACGGAATTCTTTAGGAGAAAGGTTGATTTCTTCATCTCGCACCGTCACCCGACATTCTTGGGTATAGAGAAAAACATCGCGGAATTTTCGCACGGGAGCGGCAGCAAGGGAAGTAAATCCTTGACGACGAATCAACGCACGACAACGAGCGACTAATTCTCGCATACTAAAGGGTTTAGCCAGATAGTCATCGGCACCCACTTCTAAACCCAAAACTCGATCGGTTTCGCTGGCCTTAGCACTTAAGATTAAAATCGGGATAATATTGCCGTGATAGCGCAACAGACGGCAAATATCAAGACCACTGATTTGGGGTAGCATTAGATCCAAAACGACCAAATCAAACCGAGATTCACCGTGATTACTAGATTCCTGACTTTGCAGTAATTCTAGGGCAGCGCGACCATCACTAACACCGAGAGCCTCGTAACCTTCTTCTTCCAAAGCTAAAATAATCATATCCCGAATCACTTCTTCATCTTCAACGATTAAAATCCGATGATTGGGAACGAAATTCGTACTCGCCGACAAGGGGGGGGTGTCAAGGGTTAACATAAAAATACTCGATTATTCGTCCTAATTTTATCTCAATTGGTCAACCTGCACTCGGGGGGGTAGAGCCGAATGTTATTACAGTTATCCACCTGGTTAGAGGTGGAATCCTATCTAGAACAATCTCAGGGAATTATTATTCCCATTGGTTCCACGGAACAACACGGGCCGACGGGACTTATTGGTACAGATGCTCTATGTGCGGAGGCGATCGCTAAAGGAGTAGGGACACAGGTAGGAGCAATAGTAGCGCCGACCTTAAATGTCGGTATGGCCCTACATCATACGGCTTTCCCTGGTACAATTAGTCTTCGTCCTAGCACTTTGATTCAAGTCATCCTCGACTATGTGATTTGTTTAGCTAGAGCCGGTTTTCGTCAATTTTTCTTCATTAATGGTCACGGGGGTAATATTGCCACCCTAAAAGCCGCTTTTTCGGAAACCTATTATCATTTGGATTCCCTCAATTTGCTTAACACAAACGAGGTTAAATGTCAAGTGGCCAATTGGTTTATGGTGCGAGAAGTTTATCTTTTAGCCAAAGAATTGTATGGAGAGCAGGAGGGTTCCCACGCTACACCGAGCGAAGTGGCTTTAACTCAGTATCTTTACCCTGAAAGCCGCAAAAACGCCTTTTTATCGGAAAAAGTGGCTTCTGGTCATGATATTTACGGTGCGGCTAATTTTCGCCAAAATTACCCCGATGGTCGTATGGGTTCCAATCCTGCTTTAGCGACTCCCGAACACGGTCAGAGATTCTATGAATTAGCCGTGAAAGAATTGAGTAATAGTTATCTGGAATGGCTCTCTTGTCCTGTGTCTGAGTTGATTAGTAACTAAGCCACCGAGACCCGGAATAATTTAACTGTAACCCTAAGTGAGTGGTTTCAATTAAATTGAAGATAGATTTTGTCTTTGATCCCCCCTGCCCCCCTTAATAAGGGGGATATCTGAACGATTTTTAACCCCCACCCACTTAGTAAAGATAAAGATAAATATCCAAGGAGAAAATTGATGATTGCCACTACTGACAATAACTCCAATCAAGCTCTGGCTAGTTTGCGGGAAATACAAGAACTTGCCATCGCAATTACCGCCAAAAGCCTCAATCCCGCCATGTTAACGGTTGATTTCCTCAAATATTCGGGAATAGTCCCCCCCGACTGGGAATTAAATGGGCAGCCGGTACTCAATCCTAATTACGCTCAAGTTAATTTTCAAAATGGCATCAGCATCGTCGCTCAACCCCGGACAATTACCTTTGTGGAGATAATTAACTCTCCCGATAGCTTGAACCTGAAACTGCCAGAAATTGTCGGTTTATATCTAGATAAACTCCCTTTAGCCGAATATCAAGCCCTGAATATCGCCCCGAAAAGTATTGTTCCTCTCCCCAGTAGCCCCGATGCCGCTAAAAAATACATCACCGAAACTCTTTTGGCCCCCGGTTCCTGGCACAATTTCGGTAAAGCCCCTCTACAAGCCGGCATCAATCTACTTTATCAGTTAGAAACCTCTCAGCTATCCGTGGCGATTAACGAGGCAAAATTGCAATTACCTGATGGCAAAATTTTAGGGGCACTATTATTTGCTGGCAACTTTAACTATAATCTGGCCGAGGGCAGCGATCGATTAAATTTGCTTAAGCAATATCTGGGACAATGGCAAAAAGATCTAGAGATTTTCCGAGAATTAATCACTCAACGCTTTCTGGAAAGACAAGTCCCAGTTTTTCCCTCTAATATCAATCTGCCCCTAGGACCCCAAGGTGGACTGTAATCAGTAGTCAGTCAATAGTTGCCGATAACCTAAAACACATCCACCCCCGCAAACCCTTGTATTTTGGCATTAGCGGCTTCCCCACAGCTGCGCGGGGTGGGGAATAATTTCCCCGGGTTAGCCAAACCTTTGGGATTAAAGCAATCCCGCACATAGCCCATAGTTTCTAAGTCAATCTCGTTGAACATAGCGGGCATATAACAATTTTTATCGATGCCGATACCATGTTCACCTGATAAACTACCCCCAACCCGCACACAAAGCTTGAGAATTTCACCGCCTAATTCCTCCACTTCTGCCCAAGCCCCCTCTACCCTATTATCGTAGAGAATCAACGGGTGTAAATTGCCATCCCCAGCGTGGAAAACATTGGCGATTTTATAACCGTATTTTTCACTTAAAGCCTTAATTTCCTGAAGAACAGACACCAATTGAGTGCGCGGTATCACCCCATCTTGGACAAAATAATTAGGGCTAATTTTCCCCGCCGCCGCAAAAGCCGCTTTTCTGCCCTTCCAGAGTTTCAAGCGGGTTTCGGCATCATTAGCCGTGGTGATATTTCTCGCCCCATTTTGACGGCAAATCTCGGCAACCCGATGTTTATTACTGGCCACTTCCACCCCTAAACCATCCAATTCCACTAATAAAACTGACTCGGCATCCCGGGGATAACAGCCGGTAGCTACCACGTCTTCCACTGCGTTAATACTGAGATTATCCATAATCTCCATCCCCGCCGGAATCATTCCCGATTTAATAATATCCGCCACCGCTTGGCCCGCCGCCTCGATACTGGTAAAATCCGCCAGTAAAACACAGATAGACTCGGGAGTTTTCAGAATTCTTAAGGTGATTTCCGTGGCGATGCCTAAAGTTCCCTCGGAACCCACAAATAAACCGGTTAAATCGTAGCCCGGCTGTTCCGGTACCGCACCCCCCACATCGATAATTGAACCGTCCGGAAGGACGATTTTTAAGCCCATAACGTGATTGGTAGTCACACCGTATTTTAAACAGTGAACCCCGCCGGAATTTTCTGCCACATTACCGCCGATCGAGCAGATAATTTGACTAGAGGGATCCGGTGCATAATAAAATCCTGCCCCGCTTACTGCTTGCGTCACCCAATTATTAATCACCCCGGGCTGTACCACCACCCTTTGATTATCTAAATCAACCCCCAGAATCTGATTCATCCGCGCCGTGACGATGAGAATCCCCTCTTCTAAGGGTAACGCCCCTCCCGATAAGCCCGTTCCCGCACCCCTCGCTACCCAGGCAATCTCGTTATCGTGACAGAGTTTCACCACCGCCGCAATTTCTGCGGTACTGCGGGGCAGCACCACAAGAGCCGGTCTTTGTCTGTATCCTGTGATACCATCGCACTCGTAGGTTAATAATTCATCTTTGCGACGGATGACTCCATCTTTGCCAAGGATCGTTTCTAGCTGTTTGATCAGGTTGGGGGAGATGTTCGGGGGATTTTTGAGTAACATAGGTTTCAGGGCGGCGGAGTCGCCATAAAATCGCTCTATAGGTTAAAATATCGCAAAAAAGTCAGAAATGAAGCTTTAAAAACTGCTCTCTCCTATTTTACCACTAGAACCCCTTCCTCTGTAGATAGAAACCTGCAAGAGTCCGGATTATAGAGAAAATTGCCGATAAATTTCCCAGCGCTTACCGTTATGAATTAGGAGGGTAATTTGATCGATTATTACCTCAAAAAATAGCTCTTGATTAGCATATTTTGACCAAGCTTTCCAGAAATTATCTTTCGTTAAATCTCGGAAGCCCACGGTTAAATGGGGCGCAAAAGCTCGGCTTTTTGAGACGTTATCAACGATATTTAAGGAAGATTCTAGCTGCTGTAAAAGCCGTTTTTGTAGGGTTAATAATTCGGAGGTTTTCTGGACATTAATATAAATGACTCGCGGTTTAAAGGCGGCAAAATTCTGGAGAATTAGGGGAATAGGAGCGTGCAAGCGGGCAAATTCCTCTAAACATCTTTCTAAATCCGGTAATTGTCCTAAATTCCACCGGAAAGGGGGTTGGAGAGTGACGTGGGGAGGCGATTTCAGGGCGGCGCGACTATTGTAAATTTCTGCAAACTCTAACTTGATTTTTGTGGCAATTTCCTGTACTTCTGGCGGCGGCAAAAGCGCAATAAAAAATAGATATCCCTGGGGTTGATTCATGGAGACAAGCAAGGTAGAGAAATGAAGATATTATCTCGATTCTAGCAATCTTCAACAACTCTAGCTCATTGTATAGCTCTGTTACATTGCACCATTGACTGCCAAGATTAATCGGTATAATTATATGGTTGTTAATCAGTCCTAGTCTCCTGAGAATTTATGCCCTGGTTTGTCAAGATAGAAAAAGGCATTGTTGATAAAACTACCTTCGATCGCTATGTCAGCGCCCATAAGGACTATGTGCGTGGTTTAATTAGCCAAGGACGAGCAGCAAAAACCGGTTATTGGGCAGAAAGGGGCGGCGGAATGTTATTATTTCAGGCCGATTCTCTTGAGGAAGCTCAAGCAATTATAGTTCGCGATCCTTTAATCGAGAATGGTTGTGTGGAATACGAACTCCATGAATGGCGAATTGTCGTAGAATAGTCGGGTGAGCCATGGCACTTATCTGGTATCAATTGTGTAAAATATTTACTAAATCTTTTTGGGGCTGTGTTCGGCTTACTCAAATACCATTGGCATTAAAGGTTCGACTTGAACCGTATCAGGTGTTATACTAGACACAAAACGTCCCATTGCTTGATGCCCCAATCTGGAGCCGATTAGATAGCAGACTTCAGGTAAGACGACTACAGGTAGCACTAATGACTCATTAATGCTTTGAGCAACAGCCAAAACACGCTCATGGTTGCGATCGCTTTGGTCAGTCAACGCAAACAAAAAACTGGTGTCGAGTATCGCTGTCAGACAGAATTGTTGGGTTGAAAATTCCAGCCAGACACTGGATCAATTTCATGGCGAAGAATTTCCTCATCCTGTTCTGAAATATCCTGTTGACCAGAATTTCCTAAACCTGCAATTGCCAGGAGAAAGCTAGAAGCATCAGTGATCAGTTCTGTTTGATGGGTTGATTTATAGTGAAGATAGTCAAGGAAACTAGCAAGTTCCACCAAAGCATCTTCAGGAAGAGAGTTGACTGCTTCCAGTAGCTGTTGTCGTTCTATAGTGCTTCTATCCATTGCTAAATCTTTTAGTAAATTGTCTTAACTATAATTGATTTGATTATTTAATCGACGGTGATCGCTAGAAAACGGGTTTCTTCAAGAAACCCGTTTTCTGTGGGTAACTATTTTTTAGCTCTGCGGATAGCACCGCCTAGCATTAAACCCCCTAATGTGATATAACCAAGAATGCTACTGGGTTCGGGAACAGATTGCGGTTGCGCTTGCGGTACCGTCAGCACCGAAGACATCCCGTACAGCCGGAAGTAATACCCTGACATCAAATACGCTTCTTCGACCCACCCAGAGGTAGAATCGTTCGAGGTGCCGAAGTTCACATTCCCAGAGCCCAGCACATTCGCCCCATTGCCAACAGAATTAGTACCCGTCCATACAGCCTCGCCCAACTTCTGGCCATCATCCGAAGTGGAGATTGGAGTTAAGATTTGTCCATCCCACAAGTCTCCGTATCTGGTGGCGACTTTGTTGCCATCTATGAGGTAAATTGGTACACTCGTACTCGCATTTGCCACCGGATCGGTCAACGTATTAGTTTTGGCATTAACTGTCGCCGTCGAACCGATCGCCGTCCAAGTCGGGTTCAGTCCACTAGCAGTTAAAGAGAGACCTAAAGCACTTGTGGGTGTGACTTGGTTGGTAACAAAGGTATTGTAATCTGCAATGTCCGAGGATTGTGCATCCCGAAACCCAGATGTGACAAACACCAAGCGATATTTATCACCCGGATTGAGACCAGTAGGTACAGTGATGATCGCCGCTTGTACAGCACTAGCCATTCCGAGAGTCGCAAGGGCGATTCCCGATACAAGGCCGAGGATAGATGATTTTTGCATTGATGTATAGATTAGAGTCAATGTTGCTGATCTAAAAATAGATTACTGACTATTTCCCCCCCCCCGATTTTGTCAAGCTAATAAAAATTCAAAATTTATTAAAAATTTTAAAACGCAGTAAAATTTGAAGTATTTACTACAAAAATATAGCTATTTTCTCTTAAATTTTATTCGATTTTGAGTAAATTTTAGTTATCCAAAACCTGTTTTTTGTTCCCTTACTTCAATCTTTCAGAAAACAATAAGTTTATGCTATAATGAGTAAGTTAGGATTTGGATAAAACCGATGAGCGAACCAGTAACACTTGAAGATATTTACCAAATATTCCGCACTTCTGCTGAGGAGTTTGATCGCCGTTTAAGAGAAAGCGATCGCCGTTTAAGAGAAAGCGATCGCCGGATTGAGCAAGCTAGATTAGAAAGCGATCGCCGGATTGAGCAAGCTAAATTAGAAAGCGAGCGTCGGATTGAGGAAGCTAGATTAGAAAGTGAGGTGCGAAACGTTTAGGCATGAAATAGGGAACCAAATGCCTGAAATAACCGCCTAGTAAGGTCTTCAGTCCCCCGACTGAATCTAAGAGGTCAACCCAGACCAACCTTAT
>JAADBR010000088.1 GCA_009995705.1 Microcystis aeruginosa W13-11 | reverse complement strand
CTTCCGCCAGGCTTTGGCCTGTGTCCATCACCCCTTGAATACGGTTGTCTCTCTTATCCCTACTGCTGATTTTTCTCTCTTTGTCAACCCCTAGACCTGAATATTTACCTTTTTAGCTCAATCGTTTCAATCTCAGTTGGCGAAGTTATTAGAACCTCGGGGAATGGAGATATATCGTTTGTTTTTAGATGGATGTAGTGGAGGAACAACAGTTGGGCGTCAAGCTGCGTCTCCTTATGTAAGGTTTTTGGATATTTGGAATCCTAGTAATTCATCTGTTAATTTAGAATCTATGGAACGTCAAATAATATCAAAAGATTCTTATACTTTGACCGAAATTGATCAAAGAGATAAGCTTTTTGAGAAAATTTCAACTGAACAATTTGAGTTAAAAATACGCATACCGCCCAACCAGCATCTTTTTATTCTTACTGAATTTGGATTTGATAATAGAGCAATCAAATTAGCAGATTATCTGGGTTATTCTAACTTTGATTCTAATGGGTTGTCAAAAATCAGTGATCAACCTTTATATATTTCTAGACCTGACTTAAAGTCTTTTGACAATGAACCTCGTCTGGATCAAATAACATCAACCGTTGAATTACCCAATGAGTTTATCACATCTACTAAAGACATAAAGTCTTTAATAAATGGTATTCCTAAAAGGTTAGCTGTTGGCTCTGTTCTCAACATCAACTCTCTGACTGTCAATGGCAAAAAAATTAAAATTGATCCGCCATTAAATAAACCCCAATTTTCTTTGTCTGCGTACTTTGCTTATGGTAGTTGTCCTTACCTCTTAGTTTTTGATTCGGAAAAACAAATATGGAAGGAGTTGGGAACGGTTTTGTCGGGTCTAGACTCAGCAAATTTACAACAAACAAAATTATACCAATTAGGGAATAAGCCGATTAAATTCAAAATACAAGAACGTGATCCAGAAATCACATACCTCGATTCTCTATCTCTAATCTACAAGGATTCACAAACAAATGAATTAAAAGAGGTTTTTTACACAGCAGACAAACTGGAAAAAATTGATCATGAATATTTTGAACTTCATCAAGGAGAATTTTTAGAGATTGACTTAGGTAAAATTCTTCCGAGTACGGCTTCTGATATTAAACTAAAAATAAATGGATATTACGAGTTGATTTAATATGACAATCGCCACTCTTTTCGGTCAATTTAAATCGGCTTGGCCAATAGCCCGTCTTTCTCCTCGCTCTTGAAGATTGCGGGCATAGATTTGATGCGCTTTATTCATGGCATCGTGAAAGCACGCCAGGGCTTCCATCGTTTCAAGGAAAGCCTCTTCTAAAATCCTAGAGGTCGTCATAATTGCCTACCTTGTCAATGAAGTATCCTAGTGGCTCAACTATTTTTGCCGCAAAAGTATTTGTATGATTAACTCCCAATCCAACTTTAAAAACCCACTCCCTAATTCATAAAAAAAAGGTGGGCTAGCACCCACCTTGTTTAAACCTTAGATATTAGCGATAATTAGGCCTCATCGAGGGCGGCAATACCGGGTAAAACCTTGCCTTCGAGTAATTCCAAACTAGCACCACCACCGGTGGAAATATGGCTCATTTTTTCCGCCACTCCCACTTTTTCTACCGCCGCTACCGAGTCACCACCACCGATAATGGTAGTTGTACCCGTAGCGGTTAAATCGGCTAAAGTGTGAGCGATCGCATCTGTACCCGCTGCGAATTTATCGAACTCGAACACCCCCATGGGGCCATTCCAGAGGACAGATTTACAGTTAGATAAAGCTTTTTGGAAAACTTTAACTGATTCAGGTCCAATATCCAATCCCATCCAACCATCGGGAATATTTTCGACCTTGACGATTTGGGAATTGGCATCCTTATCGAATTTATCCGCTAAGACCACATCGGTGGGAAGGAGGAATTCCACCCCTTTTTCTTTAGCTTTCGCTTCCAGGGATTTAGCTAATTCCAGTTTGTCTTCTTCCACCAAAGACTTACCAACACTTAAACCGCGGGCCTTGTAGAAAGTAAAGATCATACCGCCACCGATGAGCAGTTTATCGCACTTTTCCAATAAAGTTTCGATCACGCCAATTTTACTAGAAACCTTAGAACCGCCGATAATCGCCGCTAGGGGACGTTGGGGAGTTTCAATAGCGGACTGTAGGTAGTTTAACTCTTTTTCAATCAAATAACCCGCCACCGAGGGGCTGAGATAGTGGGTAACGCCTTCCGTGGAAGCGTGGGCGCGGTGGGCGGTACCAAAAGCATCATTAACGTATAAATCGGCGTTAGCGGCTAATTTTTTGGCAAAATCGGGATTATTTGCCTCCTCTTCACCGTGGAAACGCAGATTTTCCAAAAGGGCTACTTGACCGTTAGACATTTGACTAATCGCTGCCGTCACTCCCTCTCCAATACAATCGGGACAGATGATTACTTCTTTGCCTAATAATTCCGAGAGACGTTTAGCCACAGGGGTCAGACGCAAATTTTCTTTAACTTCACCGTCGGGGCGGCCCATGTGGCTGCATAAAATAACCTTAGCCCCTTTTTTGATTAAATCCTCAATGGTTGGTAGTGCCGCCCGAATGCGGGTATCATCGCTGATTGCCCCGGTGGCTTTGTCCATGGGAACGTTAAAATCGACCCGGACTAAGACCCGTTTGCCCGCTAAATCAGCCTCTGTTAAATTCGCTACTGTTTTTTTTGGCACAGCCCATAACCTCCTAGATTGCTTACCGTACAATAAAGATTAAATCAGGGTATCGCTACTTGCGGCAATTACTTTGACAAAGATTATTTCAGATTTGGGGATCACTTTTGCAGTTCCAAGACCGATTTGCCCAGAAAAATTTGATTGGAGAGACTTGCTAATTATGTTTGAGACGATTTTATTTCCCATCGACCACAGCCGCGAAAGTCGTGACGCGACCAGTAGTGTGATCGAATTAGTCAAAATCTTTGACAGTCGTTTGGTGCTGTTGTCGGTGGTGGAAACGACCCCCACCGGGGAAATTGCCGCCGACGATAAGATGAATTCGATCGAAGCGGTGGATAGATTGTTACAATCGGCGCAGGCCCTGTTCGCTCAAGCTGGCATCAAGGCGGAAATGATTGAAAGGGAGGGAATGCCTTCTTTTGTCATCTGCGATGTGGCCGATGAAATTAATGCTCACCTGATTGTTATGGGTTGTCGCGGTTTAGGATTAACCAGCGAAGGTGTGTCCGAAAGCGTCACCACCAAAGTTATTAACCTTGCCCCCTGTCCAGTGTTGATTATCCCTTAATCAGTTATCAGTGAGCAGTTATCAGTTATCAGATGTGAGTTTTCAGTTCACTGTTTACTGCTCACTGAAACAAAGCTCCCCACTCCCCTGTCTCCTGAGAGAAATGTAACGAATTGTGAGAGTTTCAGCCGTCAACCCTTGAAAACTCGATCGATGGGGTTGCTTGAAGTAATTCTTAGGCCTAAAGTGTAATCTTAAAGTTTTATGATCAATTTTCCTGTTGATCGGAAAAAGGAGAACTCAAACATAATGGCTGAAACTGGATACAAACAGGTGGTGACACCCTACAATGATGATCCGTTCATTGGTCATCTAGCTACCCCCATTTCCGCTTCTGGTTTTACCAAAGCTTTTATTGGTAACTTACCTGCCTATCGTCCCGGTCTAGCTCCGATTCTGCGCGGTCTAGAAGTGGGTATGGCCCACGGTTATTTCCTCGGTGGTCCCTGGGTTGTCCTAGGCCCCCTGAGAGACTCGGAATATGCTAATCTCGGCGGTTTAATCCCCGCTTTAGCCATGGTTCTCTTGGCTACGGGTTGTTTAGCTAGTTATGGTCTTGTCTCTTTCCAAGGTAAGGCCGCTACTGGTGATCCGCTGAAATCGGCCGAGGGTTGGAGTCAATTCGCCGCTGGTTTCTTTATTGGTGGTATGGGTGGCGCTTTTGTGGCCTATTTCCTCCTAGAAAATCTTGGTGTCGTTGATGGCATCATGCGCGGGGTTTTTAATCAATAATTAACCCTTGTTCTACCTGATTATCATTTCCTTATTTTTTTACTAGGAGCATTTGACATGACTGGTGCCTACGCAGCTTCTTATCTGCCTTGGATTTTAATCCCGATCGTCTGTTGGTTAATGCCAGCCGTAGTGATGGGTTTGTTATTCATCTATATCGAAAGTGAATCCTAATTTAGTCTAGGATTCCTGCAATTAAGGACTTGAAAATTAGCTATTTAATAGTTAGTTCTCAAGTCCTACTTTCTGGCGAAAAAATAAAAAATTGACCAGATGAAAATGGGTAAAACCCCACACCCTGCCCCCACCGAAAAACTTTTTGCCGCAAACCCTACTTATAAAGCGGTTAGATAGCGGATTTTTTCCAACAATAGGGAGGGTTGAATCGGTTTGAGGAGATAGTCGTCAATGCCATGAAGACCGAGGAAATTAACGCTGATTTCAGGGGTATCATTCAAGATTAGCACTTTACTGGCTTGAGTTTGGCTGGATTTTTTTAAGAGGTGACAAAGATGATATATATCGGGCATTTTTTGATCGACAATTATAATACTTGGCTGCACGATCTCAATTTTTTTGATAGCGGAGACACTATCGATTAACCAAATAACTTGATAATGTGCCACCATCAATAACTCACAAATAAGATTGGCAATTTCTTCGTCACTTTCAATTAAAACTATAGTGGGATGGTGCTGATTAAAATGGGGATTATGAGCCGAGGGTTGGGGTTGAGATTTGGGGGGCTTTTGTTGAGGTAAACGGACGGTGAAGATGGAACCTTTATCTAAGCAAGATTCTACCTCGATCGTGCCGCGATGGAGTTCTACTAATTGTTTAGTTAAAGCCAATCCTAATCCCATACCACCATAACGACGTTTACGAGAGCTATCCAACTGGGTAAATTTTTCAAACAGAAGCGGTATTTTTTGAGCAGGAATGCCGATGCCCGTGTCTTCTACTTGAAAAATGACCTGACTGCCTTCTTTCCACAGTCTCAGCGTGACAGCACCCTGTTCGGGGGTAAATTTTAGGGCATTTTTTAACAAGTACAAAAGTATCTGCTGAACTCGATCATAATCGGCATAAAAATAATGATCTTTTTCGGTAATTGTCATCTCTAAAATCAGATTAATTCCTTTAATTTCTGCCTCTGTTTTAATAATTTCTAAAACGTGATTACAGAGGTATTTTAGCGAAAATTGTTTAATATCTAAAACGGCTTTTCCTGCCGAAACTTGCGAGAAATTAAGCAAGTCATTAATTAATTCTAATAGTTTATTGCCGTTGTCCTGAATCACTTGTAGATAGTGTTTTTGTTTATCGGGAGGTAAAAAATTACTGGCTGCCGAGCATTTTTGCAGGGTACTGGACAAACCGATAATACAAGTTAGGGGAGTTAATAACTCATGACTCATATTATTTAAAAATTCACTTTTGCAGAGGTTAGCGGCTTCCGCAGTCATTAAAGTATCTTGTAATTCTTGGGTTCTTTCTATTACCCGGCGCTCAAAAATATCTTTTTGTTCCTGTACTTGAGAATATAATTGTGCTTGATAGATAGCGATGGCGAGATGTTCACCAATCTGACCTAAAAATTTCTTTTCCTGCGGCAACCATTGGCGTTTTTCTCCACATTGATGGGCAATTAATAAACCCCACAATTCTTCTTGTACCACAATCGGGGCGATTAATTTTGATCGCACTTGGTGTTGTCGCAAAAATTCCGACAAACAGAAGGAAGAAGAATAGTTAACATCCACATCATCCACGGCCAGAATTAATCCTTGACGATACTTTTCCTTGTATTGGGGAATATAGGAAAAACAATCGTCTTCGGGGGTTAAATTTAACACGGAATTTATCTGGTCAGAAATGCGCGATTCGGAAGTTATTTTTCCCTTTCCCTCGCTGGTGTCGGGGAAAAATTGATAAATTAACAATCGGTCCACTTGCAGAAACTCCCGCGCTTCCCTGACCACGGTTTCCAGAATCACCGGTAACTCCAGACTCTGACGCATTTGGGTGATGACTTGGTTTAATAATCTTTCCTGTTGGATTTGTTGGGATAGGGCAGCTTCTACCGGTTGACAAACAGAGAAGATGCGGGGACAAACCCCATCAGCAGACGGAGCAGAAATTATCGAGAGAATTTTGATTAAAATTTTATTTTGAAAACTGCTGACATTAGTGGATAGAGGCAGATTTAAAATTTGATAACCCTGCTCAATTTTCGGGTTGTGGAGAGACTTGACGGCCAGTCCTTGCAGAAAGTTTTTAATCGTGTTCGCTTCAAAACTAATGCGGACTTCGTAATCAAAGTTATGTGCTTGGGGACTGGCTAACAATAAAGCTTGTAGGTCAGTGGAAAGCAAGAGTTGATAGATTTCCCCCGTCTGTGGGGAAATATCTCTTTCACTGAGACTAATCCTGGGCCCTGTCACCTGTATTGCCAACTGTCCCCACCAAGAACGAATTTGTTCGAGGTGAGTAGATGACAACACTTGACAGCAAACATAAGCGGGAGAAGCGTTCATTTATCAGTTATCAGTCATCAGTTATCAGTCATCAGTAAGGTGATGGGGGACTGGGGTTTGGGTTTTAGTGAAGATTTTTCTTAATCCCTATCCCCGATCCCCTAACACCTATTCCCTATTCTCTAAATTGCCGCAGACAGATATAATCATCTCTATCCACCTAACAATGATCCCTCGATCGAGACCCTGATTCTCAAAACCTAATCATTATTTAACCTGACTCTCAAAACTTATGCATCGTATTGCTCCCCAAGCGGGTGGTTGGACAGCGGATACCGAAGGGGTGATTATTATTGACCAAAATCCAGCCCCGATTGTCCTCCTCACCATGGCTGATACCGATATTCAAACTCTAGCGGCAGCTATCGACCATCTACCGGATAATTTTCCCGCAATTCGCGCCCTCAATTTATCCCAGTTACAGCAGCAATACAGTATCGATAACTATGGGGACAAGGTATTATCCCAAGCAAGGGTGATTATTCTTCGCTTATTGGGGGGACGGGGAAGTTGGTCCTACGGGTTGGAAGTAGTTAAGGAAATTGTTGAGGAAACCGGTGCGACTTTATTTGTTCTCCCGGGAGAGGATAAACCGGATTTAGAGTTGATGAGTCATTCCACTGCTTCCCTGACCACTGTTAACCAGTTATGGTGCTATTTCACGGAAGCAGGGATAGATAACTGGATTAATGCTGCTAAATTTATCGCGCATACCTGTCTCCATCTTGACTATCCTCCCTCTCCTCCTAGGGTTGTCCCGAGGTTGGGAATCTATTCCCAGATAACCCTATCCCAACCCCAAGCACGGACTTGGATACTTTTCTATCGTTCCCATTATCTCGCGGGTAATACCAAAGCTATCGATGCTTTAATCAGTGCTTTCACCCAAAGAAATATTGACACTGTCCCTATCTTTCTCTCCTCTCTCCGGGAAATCGAAGTGCAAGAGGAACTATTAACCCTCTTTTCCCACCATCCCCCAGACCTAATTCTCGATACCACTAGCTTCTCTATCCAGCGACCAGAAGACAAACAAAATCATCACTTCTGGCAGTCCCTCAATAAACCCATCTTCCAAGTTATCCTCAGCAGCAGCAGTTTAGAAGCTTATCAACAGGGTTATCAAGGTCTTTCCCCCCGGGATGTGGCCATGAATATCGCTTTACCGGAAATGGATGGCAAAATTATCACCCGCGCTATTTCCTTTAAATCTGTCCTCACCCGACATCCGAAACTAGAAACGGAAATAGTTATCTATCAACCCCTCCCCCACCGGGTTGATTTTGTCGCTGATTTAACCGCAAACTATTGTCAACTCTCCTCCCTTCCCAACTCCCAGAAAAAAATTGCTCTCATTTTCCCCAACTATCCCAATAAGGATGGTCGTATCGCTAACGGAGTCGGTTTAGATACTCCCGCTAGTGGTCTGGAAATTCTTCGCGCATTACAAAAACAAGGTTATACCCTCACCGACCTCCCCGACCATAGCGATGAATTAATGCGATTGCTTATTTCCGGTACCACTAATGACCTGGAGACAAGGGAATTAAAACCTATCTATCAATCCCTCTCCCGGTCAGCATATCTAGATTATTTCTCCTCCCTTCCCCCCGATAATCAAAGTGCCCTGCTTGACCGTTGGGGATATCCAGACAGGGATTTTCCTATCCCCGGCATCCAGTTAGGTAATGTCTTTATCGGTATTCAACCTTCTCGCGGTTACGACCTTGACCCGACCCTTAATTATCATTCCCCCGACCTGGAACCTACCCACAGCTATCTCGCTTTTTACCATTGGTTACGACAGGAATTTCAAGTCACTGCTGTGATTAATCTCGGTAAACACGGCAATTTAGAATGGCTACCGGGGAAGAGTCTCGCTCTTTCTCCCCATTGTTATCCCGAAATTGCTTTCTCGTCGCTGCCGAATTTTTATCCGTTTATTGTCAATGACCCCGGAGAAGGTTCCAACGCTAAAAGACGTTCCCAAGCTGTGATCATCGACCATCTCACCCCCCCCATGACGCGAGCGGAATTGTATGGGGATTGGGAAAAGTTAGAGTCCCTCATCGATGAATATTATCAAGCAGAATCTCTTGATCCTTCTCGTTTAGCTCTGATTCGCGAGCGGATTAACGATCTGGTGGCGAAAACTAATCTCGATCAAGAGCTAGGCACGACCAACGCTTCCTTTAGTCAATTTCTCACCCTCGTAGATGGTTATCTCTGTGAACTCAAGGAAGCACAAATCCGCGACGGGTTACATATCTTCGGTCAATGTCCCCAGGGTCAGCAGTTAATTGATTTAATTCAATCGATCGCCCGTTCTCCTAGTCCCGACCGCCCCGGTTTAACCCGTTCGATCGCCCTTGACCTCCATCTCGACTGCGACCCCCTGACGGAATATAACGATACTACTACTTATCTGGAAAGTCTCGCTCAGGATTTAATTAGCCAAAAAATTGCACCTCTAGGCGAAAATACCGCAAAAGAATTGGCTTGGCTAGAAAATCAGTTAATTCCTGCTTTAAAACAAACCCCCGATGAACTTACCTATCTTTTAAAAGGTCTTGCTGGCCAATACGTCCCCAGTGGTGCTTCCGGCGCTCCTACCCGCGGCCGTCCCGATGTTCTCCCCACCGGCAGAAATTTCTATTCCGTCGATACCCGCGCAATCCCCACAGAAACCGCGTGGGAAGTGGGAAGAAAGGCCGCAGAGGCACTAATTGAACGTTATACCCAAGAAAATGGCGAATACCCCCGCACTTTGGCGATTTCTATCTGGGGAACTTCGACGATGAGAAATAGTGGCGAAGATGTGGCCGAAGCCATGGCTTTACTGGGAATTCGTCCCCTTTGGGACGGTTTTTTCCGTCGGGTGGTCGGGTTTGAAATCCTTACCCCGTCTAGCTTAGGCCGTCCTCGCATTGATGTGACCGTTCGGGTATCGGGCTTTTTTAGGGACAGTTTCCCCAGCATACTACATCTTCTTAATTCTGGCATAAATGCGGTAGCTTGTCAAGAGGAAGAGGAAAAAATTAATCCTTTAGCGGCGAAAGTCAAGACAGAGAGGGAGTTTTGGCTAAGTCAGGGCTTAGGAGAAAAAGAGGCGAAACTGAGAGCTACTGCCAGAATCTTTGGCTGCAAACCGGGTGCTTACGGGGCCGGTTTACAGGGGTTAATCGAGTCACAAAACTGGCAAAATGATCAAGACTTAGCTAATGCTTATATTAACTGGAGTTGTTATGCCTATGATAGTCAAGGAACTGCCCATTCTTTACCGGAAGTATTGAGAAATAGACTGCAAGAATTAGAGATAGTGCTGCACAATCAAGACAATCGAGAACACGATATTTTCGACTCCGATGACTACTATCAATTCCAAGGCGGCTTAACTGCCAGTATCCGGGCATTAACCGGCAAAAATCCCGTCACCTATTTTGGTGATCATTCCCGTCCGGAAAATCCCCGCATCAGAACTCTAGGGGAAGAAATTCGCCGCGTTTACCGCTCGCGAGTAGTAAACCCCAAATGGATAGCAGGAGTGATGCGACACGGCTATAAAGGCGCTTTCGAGATGGCTGCAACCGTGGATTATATTTTTGCCTACTCTGCCACTACTCACCTAGTGGAGGATTTTATCTATCAGGGAGTAGCCGAAGCTTATTTATTTGACGAGAAGGTACAACAATTTATTCAGGAGAAAAACCCCTGGGCATTGCGAGATATGGCCGAAAGATTATTAGAGGCTCAACAACGGGGATTATGGACCCAGGTGAACCAGAAAACTTTAGATCAATTGAGGGCAATTGTCCATGAGGCCGAAGGAGCGATCGAATCGGGTCAGTAATTAATAACTGCTCTAAGTAGGTGGGTGGAATTAAATATAAGAACAAGCAGGATTTATGAAATTATTGTAGATGCGATCGCTGTTCCCTGTACATCGCTGATCGGAAAGAGGAATGTAAAGATTTATTGAATTGTATCTTAGGATACATTGTGTGGGAATTGTGTATTGTTATTCACAAGTCGCCTTTGGTGTTGGGTTAGGCTGTTGCTTGACCTAGGATACTTTTTCTCTTGGGTGGCGCTGTTTTGGTTTACCCTTTTTTGAAATTACTTTCCACTAGCTCACCCGTGATATATTTGTGCAGGATACTAGAGATAAGTGTCTGATAGGAAATCCCTTCCTCTATTGCTTTAGCTTGAAGCGCATCGAGATCGAGAGAAGACAAACGCAAAGTAACTTTTTTATCCTTATTTAGGGTAGCTTTAGCATAAGATTGTAATTCGGCTATCCTCTCTGACGTGGCTACAGAAATCCACTCATCTTTTTCATAAGAATCGAGAATCTCTTGTTCTTCTTGATTAAACTTAGTCATTATTTTTCGGGGCTGCGAGATATTTCTTTGTTGCTTTTCTTGAGGGAATAATTGTTTTGAGAAATAGTTCTGATGGCGAATCGATATAGGGAACTAGAAAAGCATAATTATTAATTCTTACAATCATCATGCGTTGATTAGGACATTTAGCAACATTGGGATGTACGAGCTTTATTGCTGTCAGTACCATCTCAAATGTTAGCCCTCGTTCTTCTTGAAGCTGTCTATTTTTTTCTTGGCTCCATCGAATTGTTTTCATGCCTTCATTTTCTGACATTTGAGCGAGAGTGTCAATCAAATTGCCAAATCGGAAGTAGTACAGATACCCGTATCAGTCATGAGGGAGAGAAATATAAATAATTATAAAAATGTAGCGTAAGATACAACGGGGGGGAAGTGTGTATAGTCGGGGACGTTTACCTTAAAACCACTAAAAAATGAAACTTGTCTCATTGTTATCGATCACTGCGCTCACAACCAGTATCTTGATCGCGGTTCCCCAAGCGAAAGCAGCAGTAGTTTTCCTTGACTTGAATACCTTTACCCCTGGGGGACCTGGCACAGGAACATTCGCGGGAACGCTAGGCGGAGTGAACGTTACAGGTTCTCTACTTGCTGGTGGCTCCTCTAACTTTCAGATTCTAGGCATTAACCCGACAGATTGGGGAGGAACAACAATCGATAATACTACTCCCCAATACAGTTACAGCAACATCTATACTCCATCCCAAAATTTAGGTGATCGGTTAGGTTATGAGTTCGTAGGAGCAAGCAGCCAGAGTGCGACTTTAAAGATTCAGCTTAGCTCGCCCGTGACCAATCCCATCTTTCACGTTGCCAATCTTGACGAGATGATCTATGATTTTTCTGGTCCGAGCAGTGGTTCGATCGCACTTAATTTATTGAGCGGTAACGGCGGTGGTGGCGAAGGCTTAACAGTGGATACCACGAACAAAATCATCGCCGATGCGAATCCGTTTACTAGCGTTGGTCTTTCTCCCTTTACTCCCCCTCCGACTACTGGTGCTCGTTCCGCTTACGGTTCTGTGGCGTTATTGGGTACTTTTTCCACTTTGAACATCAAGCTACAGGGAAATCCTCGCCTAACACTTGTTGGGGGGGATGGTGGAAGTTTTATGATCTCAACTACAGTCCCCGAACTCACCTCAACCCTCGGCCTCGTCACTCTCGGCGCAGCTTCAACCCTCAAGCGCAAACTTAAGCCATAAAAGTCGGCTAAATTGCCCACCAAAAACACAATAAATGCCCCTTCATTCAGTCAGTTGAGGGGGTTTTATTTTTTGGCTGTGTTTCTACTCATTAAATTTTATTAATTAATTGCTCACAAGTAGTTTATTGTGGTAGAACAAGATTTTTGGGATCGATATCGTAAAATTTAATCGATATTGTGATTTTATATTATAAAGGAAGTTAATTACAGAAGTTATCTTAATGGTAAGGTACGAAGCCCGATCATGTTGCGCTACTGCTAACCCATCCTACAAAGAATTGTGCCTCCCCACTTATATTAATGATAGTATCTGTGGCACTTGGGAAAAACTGGCAGATGCTCTATACAGAGGTGGAGCGAAACAATTATCTAAGTTAGGTGGAGCTTCTGTGGGTCAAGAGAAAACAGTCTGGGCAGAAAATATTTCTCCTCAGATGAATGTGGAGATTAATCGCTCGCCCAGCTTTGGCTATTTTCGGGATAAACTACGTCATCTCAGTAACGAATAATCAATATAAGCAATATTTTTTCAGGCTAAACTTTTAGCCATTTAAAATAATCGTCGAGAGCGGTAAATAGGGTCTGCTGAATAAATCTAAAAACCTTGTTGGGTAAGACTTTTAGACTTTTTGTCAATCAAAAAGTAGCGGACTGGGAGTGATCGGGGGGAAAATTCAGTGACTTTTTCCCTGAAAATTAGGTAATTGACCCCCTCAAAATGGTTAAAACCCTACACCCCACACCCTACCCCCACTAAAAACTTTTTCAGCAAACCCTAAATAATGGCCGGAATTGAGGATTGAGGATTAAAAATTATCGAGAGTTCAAAGATATAACCTTGGGCAAATTATGGAACGCCAATTCAGACTTAAATCGGTCTAATCTTTTTGCCTTGTCCATCAATTTCTCAAGTTTTCCTTTAGGATTAATTGAGCAATACTGAAATAAATAAAAATTCCTAAAACATCAACCACTGTCGTAATAAAAGGAGCAGACATTAAAGCAGGATCAAATCCCATTTTGTTAAAGACAAAGGGTAATGCTGTACCTGTCGTTGCTGCAATAATTGAGATAGCAATTAAACTAATTCCCACTATAAAACCAATCTCTGGTTTACCTAAAAATACAAAAACCATGGCAATCACAATGACGGCTAAAATGATTCCTAATAATCCCCCTGTTATTAACTCTTTCACAATAATTGAAAGCGGTTTCTTATCTCTTAATTCATCGGTACTTAATCCCCTAATAACAACGGTTGATGACTGTGCACCTATATTTCCCCCTGCATCAATTAATAATGGCGTAAAAAAGGCTAAGGCAACTACTTCTTCTAATACTTCCTCAAAATTACTCATTAAAAAAACTGTTCCAGAATTCGTGATTAATAAAATTAATAACCAGGGTATTCGTTTTTTTGTGATTTTATACAAGCCCAATTTAAAGTAATTTTGATCATCGGATTCCGTGTTAATTGCTCCCATCTTATAAATATCTTCAGTTGCTTCTTCCTCTAAAATGTCGATGACATCATCTACCGTAACTACCCCTAATAAGTTTTCATCTTTATCAACAATTGGCAAAGCTAATAAATCATAGCGTTGAATCAATTTAGCGACTTCTTCTTGGTCTGTATCGGTATAGGCATAAATAATATTTCTGTTCATAATTTCAGAAATTATGGCTTCTGGTTCAGCGACAATTAAATCTTTTAAAGATAAGGTTCCCTGTAATCTCTTGTTATTATCTGTCACATAGATATAGTAAGCTACTTCGATTTTATCGGCCAAATTTCTGATTTTAGCTTGGGCTTCATTAGCGGTAATAGTTTCTTTAACATAGATATATTTCGGGGTCATAATTCGCCCTGCTGTATCAGCAGAATACCCGAACAATAAAGCATTTAACTCTCTTTCTTCAGAGGATAATTGAGCCACTAAAGTCCTCGCTAATTGAGGAGGTAATTCATCAAATAACTTGACTCGATCATCAGGAGACATATTATTAATAATTTCATTTGCTTCCGCATTTTTAAACTTTTCGATTAATAAATATTGGGTATTTCTATCTAAATGTTCATAAACGTCAATGGCTTGAGATTTATTTAAAAGTCGGAAGGCAATGATTTGTAGGGTTTTAGGTAAGTCCGCGATCGCTTCTGCTATATCCACGGAAGCGACGGGAATTAATAGAGTTTTAGCTGCGTCATAATTTTGGGCTTCTAAAAAAATGAGTAACTGACCTGTGATAACATCTCTTAGGTTGCTCTTAGAGCCTTTGGGAAAGTCGATTTCATTGTTATTCATAATTGATAATTGGGTAAGGTAACTAAAAAGGGAAGCTCGAAAAATTGATGGAAAAGACAAGAGGATTGTAAGCGAAGAAAGTAGGGTGGCACAAGCGAACAAACGAACCAAGCTGATTCCGCTTCTTAAAAAGCTAGATTAAAAAAGCTCAATCAATAGAAAGACTTTCGGCTCTTCTAGGTCCTGTGTGATCAGTTTAACTTACATAGGATCGATCAATCCTTGTGTCTTTGTGGTTCGTTCCACCCCCCCGCTAGAAGGAATGTATCTTAGAATACATTTTAGCCACCAAACCCAAGAGAGCCGACTTTCTCCCAGGACTGAATTAGATACAGCGTTTCTGATCAAGAAGTATAAACTAATTTGGTATTAACAACCTACTCCCGAAAACGAAAACTTCCCATCTCACCAATCAGATAACTGCTGTAGGTGGTGAAAACTCAAATCTGATCACTGTCAAAGGAATGTAGCGAAATATACGGAGCGATCGAACCAATTTGTAATATATGTGGCCTATAAAATAGGATGATGCGAGGGTTGTCCACACTTGCATCGGGAGGGAATCGTGACGACTTTTCTGGCTTCGCTCAATTTACTGCCTTCCAGTTCTCCCGCTGCCAATTTTCGCACTGGAGAATGGACTTTTCCCACACTCTACTCCACTCTGGCCCCTGCTGCCCTA
Organism: Microcystis aeruginosa W13-11; assembly: GCA_009995705.1. Classification (GTDB taxonomy): domain Bacteria; phylum Cyanobacteriota; class Cyanobacteriia; order Cyanobacteriales; family Microcystaceae; genus Microcystis; species Microcystis aeruginosa_F. The sequence goes on along the minus strand of JAADBR010000088.1, from coordinate 2,438 downwards.
GCAGATTTAGTTTTTTCTCGTTACGAGATTGATATGCCGAAAAATTGTCAATTTTGGCATCGGGGTTTAAGTGATGTGTATCTCCTCGAAACCCTGACAACTCCCTACATTTTGCGCGTATCTCACTGCCATTGGCGCAGCAAAATGGAAATCGACTTCGAGTTAGAATTATTAGATTATCTCGATCGCTCTCAGGTTCCCGTCGCCGCGCCAATTCGCAGCAAAAATGGTGATTTATCCCTAGAAATTAATGCTCCGGAAGGGAAACGTTACGCCGTCCTCTTTCCCTATGCTCCGGGGGGAATTGCTATTGGGGATATAGATATAGAACAAGCCTATCATTTAGGCGCGATCGTGGCTAATTTACATCGGGTGACAGCAGATTTTCAAACCCTAGCCTATCGTCATCCCCTCAACCTCAAATATCTTCTCAAGGATTCCCTGCAAATCATCGCACCTTTTCTGCACCAACGACCGAGCGACCTAGACTGTGTTTTAGAAACCATTGGGGAAATAGAGGAAGAAACCGCCAAGTTACCGACAGAATCTCCCTATTGGAGTATTTGTTGGGGCGATCCTCATAGTGGTAATGTGCATATCACCCCGGATAATCAGATGACCCTATTTGATTTCGATCAGTGCGGTTATGGTTGGCGAGTTTTTGATATCGCTAAATTTCTGCAAGTTTCCCTACAATCTGGCTTACATCGCCAGATTCGCCATGGTTTTATCCAAGGTTACGAGCAAACAGTGCCTTTAACCGATGGTGAATTATCTTGTCTTCAGTATCTCACCCAAGCGGCCTATATTTGGTCTTGGTCAATTAGCTTAAATAACCTGCGTTTAACCGATTATAGTCGTCTCTGTGCTAATTATTTTAGTAGCCGTTTGGCTATTCTCAAACGTTTAAGAACCCAAGAATGGGAATTATTTTAAGCAGCCTTAATCCTGTTGGTGACAGCCGGCCTTAACTAACCAAGATCAACTTTCTCGCTGGTCAATGGCCAAACGAGGTATCGCTCCCTGTATGCTGGTAAGTATAGATAATCACTAGGTAAAGACTTTCTTCTCCATCTGCCAAAAGTGAAGCAAGCTTTACCGCTCTTGAATAGTCTCTCACAGCCCCACAGACAGATGGTATTATGTCCAGAAGAAAGAAGAAGTTTCCCTGTGGTCACAAGGGTTATGGCCAAGTCTGCCATCATTGCGCTCAACTAGATGCCGCTTGGGAAGAAAGAAAACGTCAAAAAAATGCTTGGGAAGCCACTTTTTCCCAAGACCCGATCGATCTGCGGGAATTACCGAAAAATGTCGTACTTAAAGCTAGGGAAATCCTGCAAGGATTGCAAGATCACCGCAATTATCGAGATTTCCACGGTAAACGATTGCGACACGATCGCTTTATTATCAGTATCCCCGTTACCCGCAATTATCGCCTCATCTGTCGCGACCACGGCAATCTCCTCGTCCCAGAAGCGGTCATCTCTCACGAAGATTATAATGTTTGTAAACCGGGTAGGTGAAGCTAATCTTTAGTTCGCTTGGGAAGATTTATCGCTGTTTATATCTTCCCAATCCGGCAGCCAATTTTGATCGAGAATCTCCTCTAGATTAGCTAACACTTCCACAGGGAAAATACTGGCATCTAATCTGGTTTCGTCAATCATCAGATTGCGAGCATCGAGATAATATTTTGCTAAAATTTCCCTTAAATAGGACTTTAAGCTGGGACTATCTTCTAAAAGATCAGCAATTTGTAGGCGAAAATTCCTGATTTCTTTTTTCCATCCCGCTTGGTTGTAATCTCGTTAAATGTTCTAGGAGTCGAGTTAAGAGACTCTTAAGCGCTTGTCGATTATTTTTCCCAAAATCTGCCAACTCCTCTAACAAATTCTGCCAATCTACCGATTGAAAATCCCCCCGACGCAATCCCTCTAAGCTAGGGAAAGAAATGTAAAGATTTATTAAATTGTAGCTTTTGATACAGTTATGGGGGGAGTAATGTGTATTTTTCTGTCATCTGCCTTGGATTGTTACTTAACTCAAGCTACAAGGAGGGCGATCGCACTGTAGGGAGTTTTGAAAATTATGAGTTTAAATGTAAATGTACTGATTATTTTCTTCGACCGTTAATATTTTGGGATTCAATGACCCTTTGGTACCAAATCTCGTTGACCTAACTGGCTTTAGTAATGTCTCGTCTATACGAATATATAACGTTACTGATCCTGCCGGACTCGGATGGGATAACTTTCAGTTCGACGTAGCAACTAATCCTGTCTCCACCCCTGAACCCACCTCAACCCTCAGCCTCCTTGCTCTCTCTCGGCTAATCCATTTGATACTATACTGAAAGTCACTGAGGTTTTCTTGAGTATAAAAAGCTGCGTCCATTACATATACCTCTGGTTCTTCTCCTTGCCATTCCTCTTTAAACT
>JAADBR010000087.1 GCA_009995705.1 Microcystis aeruginosa W13-11 | reverse complement strand
ATTAGATTTGAGCAGAGTTACTAGAGGCATCTTGACAATGCCCATCAGAATTAGATTTTGGTCTAATTCTGTGCTAGAATCTGCGTCGCTTTAGCGCGCAGAGTGTCAATACCAGAGTTAGAACAAATTGAGAATTGTCTGGAAAGATTAAGAAATCCTTACTCTCGTCTTCATACTTTAACCCTAAGAATCTCTGAATACTATCCAATCGCTCCTTCTGCTATCCTAGAGTTGTTAGCGGAAACCATCGAACAAGCTCAAATCTCAGCCGATGTCGTGACGGCAAATTTATCTGAAACCAGAAAAAATTGGAGGTTATGATGGCCGATCAATCTTGTATTCCTGATCTACAAACGAGAACTCAAAGTATCGCTAGATGGCGAGAAGTCTGCCGAGAATTAGATTTAGTGACCTTGAAATTTGATGAATTAATTGCCATGATCGAAGTGGATTTACGTCAACAAAGTTTGGAACGGCTTCACAATCGAAGTGAGAGCGATCGCTGATTTGGTCTAGTGCGATGCCGAAGGCACTGCGTAGCAGTACGCCGATCTTGCTGTGCCTCGCTGTCCCATATTGGTCGGATTTTCATCTCATCGGTAAAACAAAAGGGTTCCTTCAATCCGACATTCAAGGTAACTTCACCCAGTTTCCCCAAATCTCCCCAAATCAATATAATTAATTGCAGACTTTCTCTTAACCTGATTTCTTCGATGATTCCTTTAACTCTTAATCTCTTGCAAGGTTCCGTTACTTTTCGTTTCAGTCCCAGTGCTGCTCTGGATTTGCAAAGGGAAATTAACATTTTACTCGATCGCCTAAAAGCGATCACCAGTAATGCTGCTAGTGGGGGTAAACCCCAACCCCAAAAACCGCTGGAATATCAGCACACTGGTGATGTATTTCTGGAAGTGTTTTGTAATCCCAATATTTATCCGAATCCTTTTTCGGCTAAAGTTTTGCTGACGGTCCGCGATGATCGCCTACGCTTAACCACAGAAGCAGAATTAACCCGTGTGATCGAGGATTTAGAGCGTTATATCGACCAAAATAGTTAGAATCGGGGGATTTTTGGGGTTTTGACCTTTCCTTGTCGTCCCACCTTTCCCCATCTGACTATTCTTCTCTAGCTTGCCATGTTACCGACCGATTTATTGATTTCCCGTCAAAATGGCGAGACAATTATTCCCAAACGCTTACCGATCGCTCCCGATTATCTGGCGATCTCTAAAGAACAAATCACCTGTTTTCAGGAAAGTATCGGGGAAACTAAGGGAGAATTAAGCCAAAAACTCCTAATCTTGGAGGGAGACAGTCCCGATTATAAAATTAAACGGGGATTTGCTCACCTATTAACCAATCATTTTGCCACCTTTGAGATTATTAGTCCCTTAGAACCCCAGGAATTAAGAAAAAGAGTTTTTGAACAAGCGGCTAACTTTGTTCCTATTCCCCAAAATCGATCGCTAATTCTGGAAAAAATTGCCCAGCAACTCAGCCAAGAATTAAATCAAGAAATTTTTCCAGTAGCTCTAGAAAAAGGACTTTATGCTGATTTAGCGGAGAATAAAATTCTCACTCAATTTGATGCTCCCACCCCCGAAAACTTAATTCATCGTTTTAACCTCTCGCAAATTCAAGGGATTTTTTATCGGGCCAGTTATTTAATTATCAACGTCCACCGCAATGATCCGGGGGAATATAAATATCTCTTTCGCTATCTAAAACTATTTCGTTTAATGACTTATATCGAAGGGGATGCCGACACGGGATTTACTATTACTATCGATGGTCCCACCAGTTTATTTAAAGCTAACAGTCGTTATGGCATTGAAATCGCTAAATTAATTCCTGCCTTACTCCATGTGACTCACTGGAATTTGAAGGCACAATTACAGTATAAAGATTCCTACACAGGAACTATTAAAAAACAACAGTTTAATCTAGAGGATAACTGTGGTCTGGTGTCCCACTATTCCCCGGGTAAACCCTACGATAGTATGTTAGAGGAATCTTTTGCTAAACGTTGGTTACAGTTAAAAACTGAATGGCAACTAGAAAGGGAAGTAGATTTAGTGCCTTTACCAGGAGGAGTGATGATTCCCGATTTCCGTTTAGTGCATCCCGATGGTCGCGTTTTTCTCCTCGAAATTGTTGGTTATTGGCGACCAGAATACCTACAAAAGAAATTTTTACAGGTTAAATCGGCCCAAGCAAATAATCTAATTTTAGCCGTATCGGAACGGTTAAATCTAGAAAAAGCCGGAGTTAAATTTCAAAATCTACCCGCTCAGGTTATCTGGTTTAAAGATAAATTATCACCCCAAGCAGTGTTAGAAGTTTTAAATTAAAGGGTTAGGAAGCTAAAAGCGGAAGTATAGTTTCATACTCCCGCTTCGGTTTAATCAGACTAGGTTAACCTTTTCGCTCAAGACCAGACAATGAGTGCTACATCATTGAGCAATGGCAGGACTGACGGACACTTTCACCACTTTATTTTTTTCTTCTTCCGCTTTCGGGAGGGTGAGATTGAGAATGCCATCTTTGTATTCAGCAGTCACGTTATTGTTATCAACCCGGACTGGTAGAGGAATAACCCGATGGAATTTACCATAACGGAATTCAGTGCGGGTAAATCCTTCTTCTTCGGTTTTAATTTCCGATTTCCTTTCACCATTAATGGTGAGACTATCGGCTGTTACTTCCACGTTGAGGTCTTTGGCTTCCATACCGGGTATTTCCAGTTTAAGCTGAACTGCCGCTGCCGTTTCAGTCATTTCCGCCGCCGGGATGAAGGATAACCCCACTTTTTCGCCATTGCCTACATCAGTCGGCACAATACGGTCCAACAGGCGATTCATTTCTTTTTGTAGGCTTTCTACTTCTCTGAAAGGTTCCCAACGTATAAGTGCCATATAATTCACCTCCGAAGTTTTCTTAACGCTAGAGATGTTGGTTTATCTCTACACTTTTAGGATAGATAAAAGATTCTCTGACCGGGGTAGGGTTTTCGGTATTGAGTTTTTCCAGATTCCCGTACTATCTCCTATACTAGAGCTAGGTGAAAAGGTTTTTAGCGGGGAAATGGGGAGATGGGAGAATAAATAAAACTGACCCCTGACTGCTGACTCCACCAACAAACTTTTTGCCGCAAACCCTAATTATTTTCGATTATTTTCATCGAAATAGAGCAATAACTCCTAAAATAACCCCTAGCAAGCCAATTAAGATGGCGAATATAACGGCTTTGCGATTTCTCTCTAGTTGGCGTGTTAAGTTTTTTCGTTCTTCCTGAAAACGATTCAGTCTGCGCTCAATTTCCTCTAACTTAATTTTTTGTTTCGAGTTCTTAGTCTCAAGATTTTGCAGATGAGATTTAAAAGTTTCTAAATCAGCTTGTATTGTATCTTTTTGCTTTTGCAAGGTTGTCTGAAATTCCTCTAATTTTTGATCATAGGATTCTACAATCTCAGAAATTTTTAAATAATTGCTTTCAACGGCAGATAATTGCTCTAACCTAGCATAAAAACTATTAAACTGAGTTTGTAATCGGTTAAATTGTTCTAACAAATCGATATATTTATTATCAATACTTTGTTCAAATAGCTTGCTTTCTTTCGTGAAAATTTTGTAAACGCTAAGATAATTATAATTAATTATTTTTCTGGGAATTAAGTTGTTCGCACCCGTTAATAAATATTTCGTTACATTATCAGAAATGACGATTGATGATTTGAAAGTTTCTTCCATACTCTTATTGAACAAAAATGCCTGTTCATTGTAATCATCAAAGTTCGTTTTATTTAAATCATTAATTGTACTAATAATACTATCTATAATTCTGTTAACTTGAGTGTATAATCTCAAATCATTTATAAACATAAAGCTATGGCTAGGCATATTTTCTGATAAGAATTTCATGTTTTCAAGTATTGTTTTTAAATCTTTATCATTTTCTCCAAATTCATTTAAACAGTTTTGAAACATGAAGATACTGCTGTCTTTTATATTACCAACTATTGAAAAAAAAGAATCAGTTTGATTTATATCTAAATGATGACTAAGGAGAGCAAAATGATAGTCTTTAAAGCAATTGTTGATTATATTTTTAGTGATGTCTTGACTGATTCGCCAAGTATCAGAATATAGGTCGTAGGAATAGATAACTATCGATTTTACTTCTGGGTAAAATTGTCGTACAAAACTTAATAAACCAAGAGATTCAGGTGCAGCACCTGCACAAAATAAACAAACTTTGAGATGTTTTTTGTCAAAAACTAACTGCATCAAGCTAGGGTCTTTTTCTTGCAAGCTTTCCAAAACTCTATAAGTCATTTCTACATAATGAGGATAGTAAGCAAACAAGTAAGCAGCCTGAGTATTAAGATTAGAATAATCTACACTTACACGAGCTGCCTTATAACTATCTCGTAGTTGTATAACATAGGGTTGTAAAGATTGTAAGTAAGATTGAATACTAATAGTCTTTCCCTGGGATTTATTCAGAGAAATTAAATTTTCGATAATTAAGTGGTATAAATTGTTAAGTTCGTTCATGGTTAGATAATATTCCTAAAGGTAAGATTAATTCTCGCAGAAATATTGTGATTAGTTTTGGGTAATTGATGTAACCAGTGGTGTTGAGTTGCTCCGCGCATGATTAGCAAACTACCTGATGTTAGCTCAAGATTGATAATATCTTCCTCCTGTTTATGTTTAAGTGAAAATTTTCTTGTGCTGCCAAAACTAACCGATGCGATAACTGGATTTTTGCCTAATTCTGGTTCATCATCACTATGCCAAGCGACGCTATCTCGACCATCTCGATAAAAATTCAGAAGCACGCTATTAAATTTCGTACCTGCTAGAGTTTCCGCTCTTTCTTTAATATATAATAAGGTATCTGTCCAAGCAAGAGGATTCATATTAATTCCTGAATAAGTATAGGATTTATCTGGATCGCCATACCAAGCAGTTAATCGAGGTAGAGGTAAGATTTGCCCCATCATTTTTATATAATCCTGTCGCCAAGCTATCTCATTTTGCAAAATATTTAGCAAATATTCACTTTGTTTATCATTGAATATTTCTTGGTAAAAAATAACTTCACCGTCTCGATTAATTAATGTTTCTCCAATGGTTGATTCCAGAGAATTAATTTTGATAAATTCTCTAATTCCTTGCTGACGATAACGCCTAAACCATTTGTATAATGTGCTGTAGCTATAATCTGAAAATTGAGCAAACTGTCTAATATTATCAGACTGAGATGTTTTAAAGTCAATCAATGCTTGTATCGGCTGAGTTTTTTCTGCCTCTAGCAGATAGACTTTTAAAAGAGAGATAGATTCTTTGATATGCAAAGTTTTATATTTACTCATAGATAGGAGAAAAAATTAAAATATTTTGATATTAATTATCTACTGATGAATAATTAAACTTTCTAAACTGGTTTGTAAATCTTGGGTTAATTGTGCTACGGCCGAGCGTCGATCGCTTTTATAATCAGCATAGCGCTCGGATACGGAAATAGGTTTACCAATAGTTATTATCGCTTTTTGTTGACCAATTTGGGGACGAAAAAAGGGATTACCTCCCTTAATTCTTGTTACTAAATCCCAGAGTAATAAAATTGTCTCGGCAAATCTTTCTACGCTGGGTTTTTCCTTGACATAATAACCGGTTACTGACACAAAACTTTCCACAATTCTCATGTGCCACATTTTTAAATTAGCTTCATCAGCAAGGCGATCAGCTAATCCTAATTCAAGGGGAGAAATAGAATGAGTGGGTTTTAATTCTTCCCGATAAATGCGTTCCCATCCTGCTTGTTCCAAACGACGACAGCGATCGATCACATTACCATTAGGAGAAATATTAAAATACTTTTCTACGGTTTCTAGGGCCACATCTAATAAATTGGCTAAACGTTTGGCTAGGGTTTCATTTGGATCATCACCATTGGCAGGTACTACTGGCAAAGATTGATAGTAGAAATCTCGATAAAAATCCTCCATTAAGGATAATAATTTTTCTCCTAAACGAAAAAGACGAGCATATAAAACCTTTTCTTCTAGGGATGAATTTGGGGGTAGTTCTAAACCGCTATCGGTTTCTAAATTAGTTAAAATTTGCTCGATTTCTTGCCACACTGGAGTTAGATAAAAATACTGAATACCAATGGGTAAAATCATTACTTCTTGCTGTTGTTTAGCTTTTCTGACATCATCCAAACTCCAAAAAGCCAATTGAGAAATACCCGGTTCAATAGCACTGACAAGCTCATTATGTCCGTTAGTTGCCCCTTCCGGAGCGGCGGCTAAAGGATAATCTCCTTCTAATAATAAACGACGAGCCGAACGCAATCCGATTAAATCAGCTTTTCCCCGTTGAATTGGTGTGCCACCTAACTTAGAATATAACCATCCTACCCTTTCTCCAGCCCATAAAGGAATCCCTCGATCATACATAAAATGGGCGTGAATTGGATTGTTTAATTTTATTCCTAACTCTTGGGCTTTTTTGGGTACTAATTTCCACAAAAGATAGGCCATACAATAGGGATCGTTAATACTGGGATGACGAAAAGCAAGCAGTAAACGGACTTTTTTCTCTTGACTTTTTTGATAAAATGTGATTAAAGTTTCTAGATTGGCGGCGGAAATTTCTCTTAAGTTGGTTTGAGTTTGTAACCAGAGAGGTAAAAAGATTTGACATCCCTTTAAAAGCAAGGGATTAAGGTCAGGGGGGATAAATTCCAGGGGGGGTTGTGCGCCAAAAGATAGATTAGACATATAAGTAGTCGTGCCAAATAAATTTCCTAGTTGAGACAGTTTTCAGTTATCAGATTTGAGTTTACTGTTTACTACTCTTAGATGTGTAATTAATTTTGCTTAGGTACTTAATCAGGGAACAATAATTACCCACTGGCCTAAAGGTAATCACAGCAGCAAACAGGTGTCGGGGTAGATTTCAAATACACTGGGATTACAGGCTTCCTCCACCGTGAAAGGAGAAATTAACCGACTTTGAGCGAGGAGGAACACCAGTAGTTTACCTCCTCACCTAAACAAATACAGCTATACTATAGCTCTATCCCCATTTCTCGCAAACGAGCCGCCAACTGTTGAGAACGCTGTCTTTCCGCTTCTAGAGCTTGCTGAGTAGCATTTAATTGCTCCTGTGCCGCAGCCGCTTGCTCCTGTGCCGCAGCCGCTTGCTCCTGTGCCGCAGCCGCTTGCTCCTGTGCCGCAGCCGCTTGCTCCTGTGCCGCTTCTTCTGGCAAGGGGATTAAATTGCCTTCCGAGTCATAAAATCTTGCCCAGATTGCCGTTTCTCGGTCAATAGTCCCCTCCCAAGTCCCCAACCAATAGCCTAAGGTTTCGCACCATAACCAGCCGCGCTCGTTTCGTTCTAGGGAATGGTAGCGTTGGTCTGACCCTAAATGCCATCCTTGTAAAGAATTGCCATCAAAAGGATCGTAGATGAAATAATCTGGCGTGCGGAAGGTTCGTTCATAAATTGCCTTTTTTCGCACTTTATCGGTTCTCGCGGTACTAGGAGAGGTTAATTCCACGATAACGTCGGGATAACGTCCCTCTTCTTCCCAAATTACCCAACCCTGTCGCTCTCTCTTGCCATCGACATTAAGGACAGCGAAGAAATCGGGCCCGCGAAAATCGCGATTTTTCGCCTGTTCGCGGCTGAAATAAATAAACATATTGCCACCGGTGTAGAAGTCGTCTCGTTCGCCGTAACCCTGCTGTAGGGAGCGAATCAGCACATTCATGGCAATACGGTGTCGGTTGCTTTCCAAGGGTTCACCATCATCAAAAATTAAGTCTGTGGGGGGTGGGGGAGGTTCCCAGAAGTCCTCGAAATCTTTTTCTATCAGTGCCGGAGAGGTGGCAGTTTCGTCGCTTTTGGCAATCGTCATTTTTTCGGCCTCTCTAGGTGGGAGTGTCCATATTTTGGCTGATTATTGATCCTATGTTACATCAAAATTTAGGAGTGAGGAGATAGATGTTAGGAGTTGAGAAAATTATCTTCGCTTAACAATGACCAAAAATTTTCTTCTGGGTGCGTTACATTGGGCTAACACACCCGAATAATATTCTTAAGCTAACCAAAAAACTTGGCTTTATCTTTAACTAATTTTGTCCCGATTCCAGCGGCAATAACTTCGGAGAGAATGCTAATTAAACGATAGATAGCAACGGTGACAAGTACGTTAGCGGCGGGAAATTTTTCTGTGTCTATAAGTGCGATTACTGTAGCTTCAAACACTCCTAATCCCCCCGGCGCTCCGGGGACAACTAAACCCAATAACCAAGCAAAACTAAAGGTTCCTAAGAGGGGTAAAATCTGAGCAGGGGTAATCATTTTTAATACCATCCAAGCCAAAATAAACCCCGCACCGCGCCACAATAAAAATCCAGTTTCACCCAGGAGGGGAATGAGAGGATATTTAGTTAGATAAACAGGTTCTTGAGCAATCTTTTTCTTTTGGCTAAGGATTTTGAGAGGATAATTTAAAAATTTGGGATGAATGCTGATTAAAATTAATCCTAAAACTAATATCTGTATCCCTAGACTTGAGCTAGATTTCATCCAACCTAAACCACTACCAATAACTGCTATGGCTAAGGATGCACACACCAGCAATAAAAGTTCTAATACAACGCTTAAACTAGCGGTTCCCCAATCACTTCCTGCTTTATTAATTGCCACAATGCGAGCATAAAAGTGACCGATATTACCGGGTAAATATTTTCCTAAATTGGTAATCATATAGATGCCAATTCCTACGGAGGTTTTAATCGGTTGTTGATAGCTTTTGAGTATCCATGTCCACACCCACCCTGCCCAAATTTGAGCGATAACTGTGGTTACAAGTGCCAAGAAAAGAAATAACCAGCCGTGATTTTCAATTCTAACTGAGGTAACGTTATCCCAGTTATTTTTAAGATTGCTGAGAACAAAAAATAAGGTTCCCCCAATAATCAGCCAACGTAGAAACTTTTTCAGCATTTCGTTTTTTTCTTTATTCATTTTCTGGAGGAAACCAGTCGAGAGCGAGCAGATTTTCTAAACTGTGGGGACATTCCCCAGGAAAACTAACTTGATTATCGGTTTTTTCTCTAACATAATTTAAGGCTTTTTGGTAAATACGAGGTAATTCTTGAGTGAGATAATTGCGGAGATTAGTAGTTAAATAAGTGTCGATCTGGTTTTTGAAATTAACAATTTCTGAGCGCCAATGACTACGATTATATGTTCTTTCATCTTGCCAAAATTGTAGGAGTAAACAATGTCTAATAATTTGCTCTAATAAACTAGCAACACGAAACTTCTTCTCGTTTCCCAAGTCTTCTAACTCCTCGATTAAATTGTCTAAATCTAAAGCGTCAAAATTTTTAGCCTTGAGCAGCTCTATAGTTTCTTCTAACCAGAGGAAATCATCAATTTTGTAGAGAGTTTTTAAGTTGGGAATAACAGTCATTTTTTATCTCCTTTATTCGTAAGGTGGTAGCCAATTAGGATCGAGAAGTTCTGCTAAACTGTAGGGACAAGTATCGGGAAAGTTAACTTGATTATCAGTTTTTTGACGAACGTATCGCACTGCATCTTCATAGATATTATCAAACTCTTGCTCCAGATATTTACAAAGATTTGTGGTTAAATAACGTTTTAGTTTATCTTTAAAACTCACTATCTCTGCTTTCCAATGAGCTTGGTTATATTCTCTTTCCTTTGTCCAAAATTGTAATAATAAACAATGTCTAATAATTTGCTGTAAAAAACTAGCAACGCCAAACTTTTTCTCGTTTCCCAAGTCTTCTAACTCCTCGATTAAATTGTCTAAATCTAAAGTGTCAAAATTTTTAGCCTTGAGCAGCTCTATAGTTTCTTCTAACCAGAGGAAATCATCAATTTCGTAGAGAGTTTTTAAGTCGGGAATAACAGTCATTTTTTTATCTCCTTTATTCGTAAGATGGTAGCCAATTAGGATTGAGAAGTTCTGCTAAACTGTAGGGACAAATATCAGGAAAGTTGACTTGATTGTTGGTCTTTTTTCTCACATAACGTAGTGCCTTCTGATAAATATTATCAAATTCTTGTTCTAAATATTTCCGTAAACTTGCCGTTAGGTAGGTATTTAATTGATCTTGAAAATTTACCAGTTCTGCTTGCCAATGACCTTGATTATATTCTCTTTCCCTTGCCCAAAATTGCAGTAACAAAGCATGACGAATAATTTGCTGTAAAAAACTAGCAACACGAAATTTTTTTTCGTTTTCCAAGTCTTCTAACTCCTCGATTAAATTATCTAAATCTAAAGCGTCAAATCTTCTCGCATTCAAGAGTTCGATGGTTTCTTCTAACCAGAGGGAATCATCGATTTCGTAGAGAGTTTTTAAGTCGGGAATAACAGTCATTTTTTTTATCTCCTTTATTCGTAAGGTGGTAGCCAATTAGGATCAAGAAGTTCTTCTAAACTGTAGGGACAAGTATCAGGGAAAGTAACTTTATTCTTTGTCTTTTTCCGCACAAAGAAAACTGCATCTTCATAAATGCTAGTTAATTCATTTTGTAAATAATTACGGAGATTGGTGGTTAAGCCTCTTTTTAGCTGAATTTGAAAGTTGACTATTTCTAACTCCCAGTGATCCTGATGGTATTCTCTTTCCCTTGTCCAAAACTGTAGAAGTAAAAAATGTCTGATAATTTGTTCTAATAAACTAGCAACACGAAACTTTTTCTCGTTTCCCAAATCTTCTAACTCCCCGATTAAATTACCTAAATCTAAAGCGTCAAATCTTCTCGCTTTCAAGAGTTCGATGGTTTCTTCTAACCAGAGAGAATCATCAATTTCGTAGAGAGTTTTTAAGTCGGGAATAACAGTCATTTTTTATCTCCTTGATTGTCAGATGGTAGCCAATTAGGATCGAGAAGTTCTTCTAAACTGTGGGGACAAATATCAGGAAAGTTGACTTTATTATCAGTTTTTTTACGAACATATTGCACAGACTCAAAGTAAATTTGCTCAAATTACTGTTCTAGACATTTGCGAAGATTTGTGGTTAAATAGTGCTTTAACTGATATTGAAAACTTATTATCTCTGCTTGCCAATGAGCTTGATTATAATCTCTTTCCCTTGTCCAAAATTGTAATAATAAACAATGGCTGATAATTTGCTGCAAAAAACTAGCAACACGAAACTTTTTTTCGTTTCCCAAGTCTTCTAACTCCTCGATTAAATTGTCTAAATCTAACGCTTCAAAATTTTTAGCCTTGAGCAGTTCTATGGTTTCTGCTAACCAGAGGGAATCATCGATTTCGTAGAGAGTTTTTAAGTCGGGAATAACAGTCATTTTTTATTTCCCCTAGAATGGGCAATAGTGACCAGTTAAACCGATCACTACACCTTTTATATGCTAGATAATTTTAGCGAAGCGCAGACCGAAAAAGAGACCGAGGGCAATTCCGGTAAAAACGATCAGATAACCCGCTAAAGCGGCAACAGCTAACACAGACATGGTGAAAATCTCCCAAGTAATTTAATCTTTTTTAGCATTGTACCGTTATTCTTGCCCTTCCCCTTCCTCGTCTTCCAGATCTTCCCCAAAGCGCTGCTGGGGGGGAATTGCGGCGACAATTGCCTCGATTACCTTGCCAACTGGAACAATTTCTAAGCCCACATCTTCGGGATAAACTTGACCTCTGGGGACAATTGCCCGTTTAAAGCCCAATTTCGCCGCTTCTTTTAATCTTAGTTCCATTTGCGACACTAAACGCACTTGTCCGCCTAATCCCACTTCCCCGATTAAGACTGTGCGCGGATCCACGACTCGATCGCGAAAACTAGCGACAACAGCGATCGCAACTCCCAAATCCGCCGCCGGTTCTTCCACTCCCAACCCTCCTGCGGAAGCAACATAGGCATCTAATTTCGATAAAGGAATGCCGACGCGCTTTTCTAAAACGGCGAGAATTTGCTGTAATCGGTTGTATTCTATGCCAGTAGTCGATCTTCGCGGGGAAGCATAGCTAGTGGGGCTAACTAATGCCTGTAACTCCACCACAATCGGGCGTGTACCTTCACAGGCTACCACCGTCGCCGTACCAGGGGAAAATTCATCGCGATTGCCTAAAAACAATTCCGAGGGGTTTTCCACTTCCACCAAACCGTGATCCACCATCTCGAAAATACCGATCTCATGGGTTGCCCCAAAACGGTTTTTCACGGATCTTAAGAGACGATGGGAGGCATAGCGATCGCCTTCAAAATATAACACCGTATCGACCAAATGTTCCAAAACTCGCGGGCCTGCGATCGCCCCTTCTTTAGTCACATGACCGACAATTAATAAAGTAATATTCTCCCGTTTTGCCACCTGCATCAAGGCGGAGGTACATTCGCGAACTTGGGCGACGGATCCCGGTGCGGAAGTTAACGCCCCAAAATAAAGAGTTTGAATACTGTCAATTACCGCCACCTGTGGGCGTAGAGATTCTAATTCCCGCAAGATTTCCTCTAAATCGGTTTCTGGCAGAACATAGAGATGATTATCGAGTTCTGCAGTTGATTCAGAGGCTTTTTCATCCTTGCCATTGCCGTTATTTTCCGACTCCACGGGGACTACTCCCACTCCTAAACGGGCAGCCCGCAGTTTAATCTGTTGTCCCGATTCTTCGGCGGAAACGTAAAGGATGCGCGGTAATCTTTGGGCGAGTTGGTTGGTAACTTGCAGTAAAAGCGTCGATTTGCCGATACCCGGATCGCCGCCGATTAGTACAAGGGAACCGGGGACAATGCCACCACCGAGAACGCGATCGAATTCCCCGTAACCGGAGGGAAAACGTTCCTGTTCATACTGGGTAATTTCCGAGAAGCGCACCGAGATGCGCGGTTGCGGGTTGCGTTGTCCTTTGCCGTTATTTGGGCGACTATTTTGCCATCCTGGGCGATTTCCCGCCGGATTATTGCCACCAGCCATCACTTGTTCTTCTAGCGTCCCGTAGGTGTCACAACTGGGGCATTTTCCCAACCATTGGGGAGATTCCGCCCCACAAGCACTACAGACATATATTGTTCGCGATTTCGCCATGTTTTTTAAGAAAAGTTGAAGAAAAGCGGTTTGAGGATCAATTCTCTTGTCAAATTTAATTAAGTATGATATTGGAGAAGGAAGACCCTAAAGTTATTGATAATTGTCATAAAAGAAATAAAATAGGAAATTTAGGCTTAATGATAACGGCAAAGGGATATTCTATAAACAGGAACGCTCGTTATTTAACTTTAAAATTCATCACACTATTTAACTAAGGAGTGTTAATTCAGTTGGAGAACCAAAAGGAAAAAATTCTCGTTGTTGATGATGAAGCCAGCATCCGTCGTATCTTAGAGACTCGTTTGTCGATGATTGGTTATGAAGTCGTCACCGCCGCCGACGGAGAGGAAGCTTTAGAAACCTTCCGCACCGCCGAACCCGATTTAGTGGTTTTGGATGTGATGATGCCGAAATTAGACGGTTACGGTGTCTGTCAGGAACTCCGCAAAGAATCGGATATTCCTATCATTATGTTAACCGCTTTGGGCGATGTGGCCGATCGAATTACCGGGCTAGAATTGGGCGCGGATGACTATGTAGTTAAACCTTTTTCTCCCAAAGAACTCGAGGCGCGGATTCGTTCGGTGTTGCGTCGGGTGGAGAAAAATGGCGCTCCGGGGATTCCTAGTTCCGGTGTGATTCATATCGGTTCCATTAAAATCGATACCAATAAACGCCAAGTTTATAAGGGGGATGAACGCATCCGTCTGACTGGTATGGAATTTAGTTTACTGGAATTATTGGTCAGTCGCTCGGGAGAAGCTTTTTCCCGCTCGGAAATCCTTCAGGAAGTTTGGGGTTATACCCCCGAACGTCATGTGGATACGCGGGTGGTGGATGTGCATATTTCCCGTTTACGAGCCAAATTAGAAGATGATCCCAGCAATCCTGAGTTAATTCTCACCGCTAGAGGTACAGGCTATCTTTTCCAACGTATTTTAGAACTAGACGAGGAATAGTTCTCAGCTATGGCACCAGCTGATCCCAATCGTATTTTAAGACTGTTACCCCTGTTCGCCGGCATCGTCGGGGGTACGGTATTAGTATTTAATCGTTTTGCCACTGCCGATTTAACCCCATCGCAAGCGCGTTCCGATGTGATGGGAGTGATTTTGAGTGGGGTTTTAATTTTGGTGGGTTTAATCTGGCAAAGAGTTCAACCCCGCTTACCGAATGCTGTGGAATTAATCGGGCGCGAAGGTCTGGAATTTGCCCCAGATTTGCCAGAATTAGTCAAAATTGAGCTTGCCTGGGCTTCCCATTTACTTTTAACCAACACCGTGACAAAATCTCTAATCGTTTATTATCAGGGAGAAGTTTTATTACGTCGCGGTATCTTAAGCCAGAATTCTGAAGTTAAAGTTAGTAATATTATCAAAAGAGTTTTAGAAACCGGTAAGGCAGTTTATTTAGTTAATTTAAATTTATATCCCGCTAAAATCGAGTTTGACTATTTGCCAGAAAACACCCAAGGCTTAATCTGTCAACCCATCGGTAAGGAAGGGGTGTTAATTTTGGCGGCAAATGCACCGCGCAGTTATACTAAACAAGACGAAATTTGGATCGAGGGAATTGCTGATAAATTAGCCAACACTTTCAGTCAGTTTTAGACGATTTCAGTAAGATTTAAGAATTTGGTTAAGATGAGAGTAGGTAATTAGCGATCAAAATGTTATTTTCTCTCTGTATTCCTAATTTTAAGTTAATTATCTCTTCGATTCCTATTTTATCAATTATTCCCGCTACTATTCCTAAGTGATCTAGATTTTTTACTTCTATCTCTGACATTTTTCTTGACTTGAATATTTTTTGAGAACCTTTTTAGTTTCTCACTTTTTGGCTCTCTTGGGTTTGGTGGGTAAAATGTATTCTAAGATACATTCCTGCTGGCGAGGGAGTGGAAGGAACCACACCAGACACAGAGGACGCAAAGATTGATCGGTTCTATAGTAAGTTAAACTGATCACACAAAGAATAAGAGAGCCACTTTTTCCTCCCTAAGATTATAAGTATAAATACTTAACTGGTTTTTCATTTTATATGCTACCAGTCATACTACAAGTTGAAGTGCAGAATGTGGGTTGTATCACCCAATTGTCACGCTAGGGAACCGACCTCCAGACTATTCAAGCTGTGAGCGGCCACGCTTCAATAGCGAATTTACAGCGATATATCGACTTATAGCGGTTCTCACACCTGTAAGGCACAGTTAAACCTTTGCCGATTAAGCTTTTCAACATCGATAATGTACCTCTTGCGAACAGGAAACGCTATATATCCCGATCGCAGGAAAAACGCGCTCGAAAAGATTTTTAGTTAGCTTGGGGTATCTTTCAACACGAATAGGATCATCTGGAAGGAATACTCTTTCTCGATCGCCTTGCTTCTCCGGCGAATTGATACTCGGAGGAAGAATAGCAAAAAATCAGTAATATTGCTGAATATAAGCGATAAAATCGCAAAATATGCTTATCTCTTCAAAATAGTTTAAACAGCTTAACAGGACTATATTTATCTGACGACAAATTTTTTGCTAGAATGATAACGATTATCATTCTAGACAGGCTACTTTTGCGAACAAACAAACTACTTGACAAAATAAACTAATTGTGGATTGAAACTCTGCCCTCAATTAACAAGGGAGATACTCAAGACTTTTTCGGTGACTAGGAAAATCAATTTTTCCAGATTTCCGCACCGGAGATAAACCCAAAGACGAGGGGATAACCCGATAGCTTTCATTAGTTATCGTCTAGATGCCCAGAAAAATAAATACTCTAGCAAAGGGTATTTATTAACATTGGTAAAATCAGAAAACTTGGCCGATCAATTAACTATTGGAGTCCATAAAAATATCTATGACCTTAGCTAAATCCAAAGCAATTTTTGACAATGATGACTACAATCACTTTTCCGAAGTGATTACCGAACCTGAATCGCTGGTATCGGAAGCCGAGATGATGCAAGCGGTACGAACACTGCTATTAGGATTAGGAGAAGATCCTGATCGCGAAGGTTTACGAGACACCCCCAAACGAGTAGTAAAAGCCCTAAAATTTCTCACTTCTGGTTATCAGCAATCCCTGGATGAATTGCTGAATGGGGCAGTTTTTCACGAGAATGCTAACGAGATGGTTTTAATCCGAGACATCGATATTTTTAGCTCCTGTGAACACCATATTTTACCCATTATCGGCCGCGCTCATGTTGCCTATATTCCTAACGGGAAAGTGATCGGTTTATCGAAGATTGCCCGCATCTGTGAAATGTATGCCAGACGACTGCAAGTACAGGAACGTTTAACCGCACAAATTGCCGATGCCTTGCTAGGATTACTGCAACCTCAAGGGGTAGCTGTGGTGATTGAAGCTACTCATATGTGTATGGTGATGCGCGGGGTTGAAAAACCCGGTTCTTGGACTTCTACGAGTGCCGTGCGCGGTATTTTTGCCGATTCTGCTAAGACTCGTCAAGAGTTTATGAGTTTGATTCGTCATAGTCCCGATTTTCACTAATTAGTCAGGGGGATTGTGACTATTTTATCGTCCTATCCCCAGTTTTTTCCTAGGTAAAAAACTAGGGCAAAACCAGCTATTTACTGTTTAATTTTTATTTTTAACTCGCTGTTATCATGCCGATTCGTCCCCGTCGTCTTCGTTACACTCCAGCGATCCGATGTCTTGTTTGGGAGACCGAATTAACCGTTAATGACTTGATTTATCCCCTCTTTATCATGGAGGGAGAAAATCAAAAGGTAGCTATTCCTTCTAGGCCTGATTGTTATCGTTATTCCCTCGATTTATTGCTCAAAGAAGTGGTTAATGCTTATAACTTAGGCATTAATGCCATCGCTCTTTTCCCCCTGATTGCCGAAGATAAAAAAGATAATTTCGGCAGAAAAAGTTATAATCCCGATGGTTTAGTGCCAAGGGCAGTGAAAGCGATCAAAAAAGAAGTTCCTGAAATAATTATTATTACCGATGTTGCCCTCGATCCTTTTTCGATTTATGGTCATGATGGTATTGTGGAGGAGGGTAAAATTCTCAACGATGAAACCCTAGAAGTTTTAGTGAAAATGTCGCTCTCGCCAGCGGCGGCCGGGGCTAATTTCGTCGCTCCTTCCGATATGATGGATGGTAGGATTGGGGCGATCCCTCGAGCTTTAGATGGGGCTGGCTATTTGGATGTGGGAATTCTCGCTTATACGGCTAAATATGCCTCTGCTTATTATGGTCCGTTCCGGGATGCCTTAGAATCGGCGCCAAAATTTGGTGATAAGAAAACCTATCAAATGGATGGGGCTAATAGTCGGGAAGCGTTACAGGAAGCCAGTTTAGACATAATATAGAACCCATTTGGTATCCTTTATAATACCATTTTTCTAAATTCCTGACAGACATAGAGCTTCTAAAATCCAAGACCATCCCGTCAAATACCCGATCGTGTCATTGGATAGAGAATTTAAAAGATGGTAAAGTTTAC
>JAADBR010000086.1 GCA_009995705.1 Microcystis aeruginosa W13-11 | reverse complement strand
AGCGTTAGATTTATTGGGAGTTTCCCTGATTTGTACCCAGTAACGGGGCGGCGGAAATTCTTTTAATCCCTTCTACAGCACAGGTTATGGCTTTTTGTCAACGGGGAAGTCCAGCTACAAGTAGTCGTGCAAAATTAATTTCCTAGTCGAGACTGCGAATAAACTGCCCTATGTTAACTTAATTTTATCGCCAGAGGGAGATTTAATCTCTCTAAGCGAACGCCTGTTCTCGTTAGCTTGTATGTAAAGTTTTATGTATGGATTCAACATTTCTGGCGAAAAATTATCGCTCTGCGGTACGATAGCCAAAGCCAGTTAGGTACTGGCCTACTTCAAACTTGAATTAGCCACTATGGCTGTTACTCTGCTACTGCAACAACTTAATGTTCCCCCAGGTCAAAGACTCTTGATTCATAACCTAGAGTGGTCCGAATTTGAGTCCCTTCTGGAAGAACTAGGCGAACATCGCTCTTCCCGAATCGCTTATAGTCACGGAACTTTAGAAATCAGAATGCCTACACCAGAACACGAAGTCGATAAAGAACTGCTTGGTGATTTAGTGAAAATTTTGCTTGATGAGTTAGAAATTGACTGCGAGTGTTTTGGTTCTACTACTTTCAAGGCAGAAAATATGGACAGTGGGATTGAACCTGATCAATGTTTCTACATTCAAAACCATGCTAAAATGCGAGGTGAACGGCGTGTCGATCTTAGCCTTGATCCACCACCAGATCTAGCCATTGAAATAGATGTCACTTCCAAGACTCAACTAGATGCCTATGCCAACTTAGCTGTACCTGAACTTTGGCGCTATGAAAAAAATCAACTCAGAATTGACCTGTTACAAGGAGGTGAATACCGGCAAATTAACACCAGTCCTATCTTTCCAGGATTACCAATTCCTGACTTAGTAGCAGAAGTTTTAGCTGAAAGCCTTGAGAGTGGGAGAAGTCCTGCTTTACGAGCCTTTCGCCAAAGATTAAAGCAACTGCTCCGATAATTTTATTTTTTGACACTCTCGCTATTAAGCTATAATCATTGGCAATAGAAATACTGAGAGTTTGCGCCAAATGACGACATTATTGCCAAAACACCTATTATGGGTAAATTTAATCTGACTGCTTCTCGTCTTCCTAATCTTTCATCAATCTATTCTAGTTCTTGTTGAATGGCAATAGATGGTATTGATTAGGCTTTGCTGAATTTCCAGTTGATCAACTAGCTAAATGGATGAGTCCAAATCCAATTGTCTCCTTCTGAGAAAGAAGCGATTAGATGAGTTTCTAGAGCTAATTATTAATTTCTCCTTGTTCGTTGAGTGCCTGCCGCAAAAGTCGTTCGAGTAGGCTGGGTGCAACCCAAAAGCCAGCTTCTTTGAGACGTTCAAAAGTTACTCTCAGATCGAGCAATCCCAGTTGGGCAGCATCTTTGATAATACCCAAAAGTCCAATAATTCTTAAGCCACGCTCCGAAGCAATTTGCCTCGCTGCTTTGTCATCTAAAATAATCAATTCAGCTTCAATTTGCTCTGCTAGTAAAATCCCTTCCGGCTCACCAGAATCGAGTTTTTCTAATCCTGACCTTGGGGATGCGCTAACAATTTCAATCTGGAGCCAATTAGGGGGGTTAGCAATCCAATTCCGAAGGACAGATGGAGATTCAGAGGCATTTAATTCATCAGCCACAGCTTCAGGGATGACCACAACATCATACAGTTTTTGTAGGATCATAATTTGGTCAATCAAGAGCAGGTAGCAAATCGGGGAAGTATCAGAGACAACTATCATTTCGCTCTGAGTTCTTTGAGAGTTTGCAGATCGCGTTCTAGTTCAGTTTCATCATAATTAAGATAGACTCCCATCCGCTTTAAGAAAGCATGAGTTTCTAAGCGAGAAGGTAATTGAAGGATTCGTCGCACTTCAGCCGTACTCACTGCACCAGAACGGTAAGCATCAGCAATAACTACTTCCAGCAGTTTATGAGCCAGAGCATCTCCTGTTTGACCTAATCTCTGGGCAATTTCGTCGGGAATATCAACAGTGATTTGCATAAAATTATTGGGGCAGCCACCAGTTAGTTCTATCATAGATGAAATAGAGAGGGATAATTTAACCCCTCTCGTTGCTCTTGACAGTGCCTTCCCGCAGATTTCTTAATAACGTCAATACCCTACTCATTAGTAGGCACAAACACTGGCATCTTGCAGGTAAAGCACTCCGTCAGATTTCAACCACTGACAAACTTGACTTTAGATCGCTTTTTCTGGCCCAGTAGCGACAGGCAGCTCCGTGGTACTGTACTCTGTCCAAGAACCTTCGTAAATTCGCACCTTGGGATAACCGAGCAGATGTTTGAGGACAACATACTGTAAAGTCGCTTCCCGTCCGGTACTGCAACTGACGATAATATTATCCGAGGGCTTGATGTTGCGTTGGTCAAGAATCTTCCTGATTTCGTCTAAAGATTTCAATTTATGGGGATTTTTCAGGGATTCATCGGCATTATTCGCTTCCGTAAAAGTCGGCCAGGGTATATTTTTCGCCCCCGGAATATGACCATTTCTCAGCCAGATATCCTGTTTTCCCTGAAAGAGTTCTTCCGGTCTAGGATCGATAAAAACCACATCCGGTTTGCCGATCAATTTCTCTACTTCTGCTAAAGTCACCCGAATCGAGGGATTATCACGCACAGTAAAGCTCCCTGGTTGATATTTAGGGAATTCTTTCGTTACCTTTTGTTCAGAAGCCTTATAACCCTTAAAACCACCATCTAAGACGGCCACATCTCGGAAACCCGATCGCTCCAATAAATAAGCCACCATGGTTGCCCCCAAGACATCGCGACCATCGGAATATACTACCACTCGATCGCCATTAGTGATTCCCGCAGCGGCAAAGAGACTGCCAATTTTATCCTCTTGCCAATATTGAACCGGCAAAAATCCGTTTGGACCGCGGAAATTATTATCGGCTATATTCACCGCTTTCGGTAAATGAGCGGTGATATATTCCAAAGGATTAATCCGCACATCGAGAATTTTTAACTTCGGATCGTTGAGATTTTGTGCTACCCAAACCGGCGATACAAAGTCTATCTTAGTCTCAGATTTAGACGTGGCCATCAGGGGCGATGACGGTGCTAAGGTAAAGGTTAAAATGCAGAGAAGAACTAAAGTGAAAAAAGTAAGGGGACGGCTTTGAAACCGTTCTAGGGATAGACCCATCCCTTTAGGCGTTTTTGGTTTCATGATTCAGTGTCAGCGACGAATATCAAACGATAATCACTATAGGGCTTTGATTAGCTTTCTCCAAAAATTTAGGTATAACGTGATATTTTTTTGGTAGCAAGTCTATCAACTAATTATTAATTTCTTTTTGGGTGTTGATCGCCTTGAGTATCTCTAATAACTGTCGCCACCAGAGATGAACTAGGAGAGACCAAGCGATCGCTAAAAGCCAAGCGGCAAGAATATCACTAGGAAAGTGAACCCCTAAATAAAGACGAGTCCAAGCAATAACCAAAACTAAGGGAATCCCCAGTAAAACCACCCCGAAAAACCAGCGCGTTCTCCAAGATAGGATCAGTAAAGAAACCACTAACAGGGAACTAAATAAAGCATGACCGCTAGGGAAGGAAAAATCGTGGGGTAAGGGATAAAATAACTCCCAAAATTGCGGGCGATTCCGACGAAAAAGCATCTTGAGGTTATAACTAATAGCCCAACCTCCCGTCATGATTACAAGGAGATAAGCGAACCCATACCAGTATTTTTTTAGGGCAAAAATCAGCAGTAAAATTGTCAGTATCGGGGCTACTCCCCAATAAGTACCTAATCCCGTTAGTTTTATGGCCAAAAAGTTTAGGTTTAAATTAGCGGTTTGATGAATAGATAGCATCAGGGATTTTTCCCAAGCAAATCCTTGGGGATACTGGCCAATAGCGATCGCTAAATCCGTAAAAGTTAGCGATGTTAACAAGATGGCTAAGAAAATTAAGCTATTGTTTAAGTAGGTTTTGGGAATCACGGGGAAAAGTAGCGATCGAGGATAACAGGGGCATTTCTAAAACCTGAAAATGCAGCAAAGCTAGGATTACTAAAGTATAAACTGTCGAGGAAAGTAATCCATTTCTCAATTCTTTTTGCCAATTGTGTTCTTCTTTCTCTCCACCGATTAATTCTTTCGTCCCGAATTGCATTAGCAGAATTCCCACAAGATTAGATAACCAATAACCAACCACGGCCGCCGGTAGAAAAAAATCGGCGTGCAAGCAAGCAATTAAACGACCGAAACCGTAGGCGATCGGCAGATTAAAAATTAGATCGTTCCACCAACACAGGGGCGATAATAAGTAGCCAATCAATACCAAGCTTCCGTTTTTGATTTTGTCAAGTAGATACATCTTTTTTCAGTTACTAACTATCAGTTTTGTTTTTTTTTGCCATCAGCTATCTAAGTAAGTAGGTGTTGAAAATTGTCAGATACCCCCCCTTATTAAGGGGGGATTAAGGGGGGATCAAAGACAACATCTATCTTTTATTTAATTCCACCCACTTACTGATCTAGCTGACTGCTGACGTATCAAGACTAATTAACGCTGAATTTGGTCAAAAATCGCCCCATCAGCGAAGAATTTCTTCTGGATCTCCTCCCAACTACCGATCGCCGTATAGGAGAACAGATTCGGCACTTTTGGGTATTGTTTACTAAACTCTTTAGCCACATTAGCATTAACCGGACGGAAACCCACCTTGGCGAATTCCCGCTGCGCTTCGGGAGTAAAGAGAAATTGGGCAAAAGCTGTCGCTACTTCCCGGGTTTTGCGTTTATCAACTATTTTATCCACTACAGCCACCGGCGGATCGATCGAAACATTGACCGGAGGAATAGTATAGGAAAAACCGGTTTCCCCTTTTTGACGGGCCAGAATCACCTCGTTTTCGTAGTTGAGCAGCACATCACCCTGATCCTGTTTAAAGAAGACATCGCTGGCCTCCCTGGCATCTTTGGGTAGTACAGGCACGTTTTTATAGACATTGCGGACGAAATTGGTCGCTTGTGCTTGATTGCCGCCAGTTTGAGTTACAGATCCCCACAGGGACAGAAAATTCCAACGGGCCACCCCAGAGGTTTTCGGGTTGGCAGTGATGACTTTAATCCCCGATTTGGCTAGATCCGGCCAGTTGCGGATTCCTTTGGGATTACCCTGACGAGTAACTAAAGCTACCACGGAACGAGTGACGATGGCATTATTAGGTAATTCTTTCTGCCAACCGGGGTTAACTAAACCCGCTTTTTGCAGGCGTTCCACATCGGAACCGATAGCCAAATTTACCACATCTGCATCTAATCCGTCGATAACAGCGCGGGTTTGGGAACCAGAGCCACCATAACTCTGTTTAATCACCACATCCTGTTTTTTCTCTCTTTTCCATTTGTTGACGAATAGAGGAATGATTTTTGAGTAGGCCGATTGAGTCACCGCGTAGGAAACTAGGGTGATTTCCACGGTGTTTTGTTTAGCTTGCTGTTTATCCGGACTTGCCAGCAGATTACTCGATGCCGATAGGGTACTAGAAGCTAGTCCGATTCCTGTTGTGACGACGGCAGCCGTAGCTAGAGAAATAAAAGGTAAGAGGGTTTTCGGTTTTGAGGATCTAGGATCAGGGATCACGATGTCATCGGCTCCTTTGTTTATTTATGGGAGATTGCTAGGTATTTTCTCTCGAATTGTATTCTATACGAAATAAAAAACATTTTCAATACATCGAGGAAAAAATTATACTGTTTGGGTTAGATACCAATAAATCAAGCCATTAATGGCTTGATTAGCTAAAAAAAACTGGAAATATTCGATTTATACGGCTTAAATATGCCTTTAAATTCGCCTGAAGCCTCTTTATGCTTGCAGAATAGAGATTTTATCGTTTTTATGGAGAGGAAAGAATTTTTTAGCGATCAAAAACCCCTGCCTAGGTGGCTTCACGGGTGAGGTTAGCAGGCCTTAGCAACTATTACCCTAAAATTGAAGCGGTCTAACGACTTGCATCAATGTGCATGGTGCGTTCCCCAAAATCGGCGTTGCTGAATCAAGGTATGTAATGACAACCTTGCACCCATCCAAAAGTTGGTTTGGGTCTAGGTTTTAAGAATCCCACAAAAGAAGATTCATATCTCAAATCAGCAACGCCAAATTTCAGATGAAATAGACCGAATAAATCATGCTTTATTTGATGCTAAAGGTCATCTCGATTATTCATTAGCGAAACTGCCTATCTTACAAAAAGAATTACTAGAAGCTTTAATGGCTCATATTGATGATTGCTACCGTATTCTTAAGGTTCTCCATCCTTAGGATAGTTCCAATCAAGTCAAATATAATGATAAGTGGCTAGATAAGGCTAAAAATCCTGCAAAAAAAGACTTTGAAAATAATATTAAAGATTATCAAAACTTATTGTCCCCTATTGTTAATAAAATCAAGCATAATGGCGGTCAATTGCGTTCTATCGTAATTTACTCACGGAATCGCAGAATAGTCACAAAGCCGAGCAGGAAAAAAATCAAATTTTTTCCAGAGATGCTCGTATCGTGGAATATTTCTTGGAAGGAGTTCATCCTAATGACAATATCGGACACGATATCGAAATTCATCCGAATGAAAAATCGGCTATTTCTTTAAACCGTGATTGGCGTTATCATTTTGCCAATTTATATCGAATCGGTCGTCATTTAAAGAGAGCTATCGTAAAAACTGTACGTCACGTCGAGACAATAGACTTGCCGTATCCAGGTTCGATTCGACATACAAGTTGTCAATATGATCTAGAGTCAATCGCAGAGAAAATAAGTAATTTTATCAAAATGAATTTGACCGGGAAACTCCTAATATCCAATTCTATCGCATTTTAACAGTAGGATTGACTCCTGACTCCTTTAAACATTTCTTTTTTTCTCAAACCAAGTTTGTAATAATTCCCCCGATTCCTTGGCTAAAATTCCCGCAATTACCGGTAAACGATGGTTAGAAAAAGGACTATCTATAAAATTAGCCACAGTGCGGATAACTCCTGTTTTGGGATCGTCAGCACCGTACACTAATAATCCTAATCTAGCCTGAATGATTGCCCCGGCACACATGGGACAGGGTTCGAGGGTGACGTAGAGGGTACAATCATCTAAGTGCCAATTGCCTAAAACTTGACTAGCGGCACGAATCGCCAGAATTTCAGCGTGAGCGGTGGGATCATGGTGTTTTTCCTTGCAATTAGCCCCTTGAGCGATTAAATTGCTCTCTTTATCCACGATAACCGCTCCCACAGGTACATCACCCCGATCCCCTGCAGTTGCCGCTAAATTTAAAGCTAACTGCATCCATTGCCGATGTTTCTCATAGGCTTTTTCGTCAATAGACTTTAGATAGTCCCACATTTAGCCAGTAAATTATCTAGTTTTTTCTGACCATCCAAAGCATACAAATCATCGCAACCACCGATAGGTTCATTATTGATAAAAATCTGTGGTACACTGCGTTTACCGTTGGCCCGTTCCGCCATGGCTTGACGAGCGCTTTCATCCCCATCAATCTTGTATTCGGTGTATTTTACCCCTTTCCAACCCAGCAACCATTTAGCTCGAATACAGTAGGGACAAGTTGCCCAAGTGTAAATTTCCACATTGGCCTTGATATTCTCGTTATAACGCCCAAAAAGCGAGTTAAATAGATTTAGCATCTTGTGACTACAGAAATATTTATCTCTATTTTATGGATTCTGCTACCAAAAAAGCCCAATTACGCAAACAACTAATTGCCCAAAGACGATCGCTTCCCAAGCATATTTGGCAAGAAAATAGTCAGCAACTTTGCAAAAATTTACAATCTTTACCCCTCTTTCAACACGCCAAAACTATTCTCGCTTACTTCAGTTATCGTCAAGAGCCGGATTTAAGTTCCTTATTTTGTCAACACCATCGCTGGGGTTTTCCCCGTTGTGACGGAGATAGCCTGACTTGGCACTGTTGGACTACCGACGATCCCCTAGAATTAAATCGTTATGGCATCTATGAACCAACAGCGATCGCTCCTCTCATTTTACCTGCCGAAGTGGACTTACTGTTAATTCCCGCCGTCGCTTGCGATCACCAAGGTTATCGCTTAGGTTACGGGGGAGGTTATTTTGATCGTCTCCTACATTCCCCCGAATGGCAAGCTATCCCCTTGATCGGGATTGTCTTTGACTTTGCCTATCTCGATACCCTTCCCCTCGATACTTGGGACCAAAAATTACAGGCAATCTGTACCGAATCAAGAACCGAAATTTTTTAACAATTATTTCCTTTTGTGTGATCGGTTTAACTTATATAGGAGCGATCGATCTTTGTGTCCTTTGTGTCTTTGTGGTTCGTTCTGGTCGTTCGCTGGCACTGTATCTTAGAATACATTTTACCCACCGACTACTCATATATTAAGTTTTATTGAATCCGATCGACCCTTAAGATAGCTTTGCTAGGATGAAGTTCGCATCAAGAGATGTTTAAAGTAATCACCAGAAAAAGTCAACAGGGAAGCAATGAAACACTTTCACGAACCATGGATTCAAGAATGGTGTCAAGAAAACGGCTGGACAGAGCTATTTCTCGAACGCTACAGTAATTATTGGGCATTCCCTCCCAATGCCGTCATGCCAGAACCAATTCCCACCAAAGTGTTACAAAATATTAAGCGTCAAAAAGGTCTATCCCCTGCCGAAAAACTTTGGTTAGGAATGGCGATTGGATTGACTGTGACAGCTTTAATTCTCTGTGTCATCCTCGCTTGTCCTATGCCTATAGTTCTCGCTTTCGCTTTTGATGCTGTCACCGCAGCGCGATTGGAAGTGGAATATTAACCGGGCAAAAATTGAGCAGCAAAAACCTAAACAGGGGGAGATTTTTCCGAAAGTCTTCCCCTTGACTGCGTTTTTCCAGACAGGGACGATCGATCTGTCTTGAATCAGTAATCGGTGATTAGTGGTCAGTAGGAGAATAGAATATTAAGTGAGCAGTATTCAATGGCAGTTTTCTGCTGTCTTTTCACTGATTACTGTTTACTGTTTACTGGACGGCTACGCCGTGCCTTTGGCAACACTGAAAAGTCCCCATGTCCGAATCTCGTCGCTTACAGTTTACCCCCGATCTGGAAATTTGTCGTATTTTGAACGGAATGTGGCAAGTTTCAGGCACCCATGGTTCGATCGCACCCCAAAAAGCGATCCCTAGTATGTTCTCCTATCTAGATGCCGGTTTCACCACTTGGGATCTGGCCGATCATTACGGTCCGGCTGAAGATTTTATCGGTGAATTTCGTCGTCAATTAGTCGATCAAAGGGGCATTGATGCTTTAAATAATCTGCAAGCTTTCACTAAATGGGTTCCCCGTCCGGGTAAAATGACTAAGGAAATAGTCGCAAAAAATATCGCTATTTCCCTGCGTCGCATGGATGTGGATAGTCTCGATTTATTGCAGTTTCACTGGTGGGATTATCGCGATAAAAATTATCTAGATGCCTTATATTTTTTAGGAGAATTACAACAGGAAGGCAAAATTAAACACCTGGCTTTGACTAATTTCGACACGGAACATTTAAAAATTATTCTCAGCGCCGGGATTACAATAGTCTCCAATCAAGTCCAGTTTTCCCTGATCGATCGTCGTCCCCTCGTCAAAATGGCGCAGTTTTGCCAAGAACATAACATCTATCTCCTGGCCTATGGTACTCTAGCAGGAGGCTTATTAGGAGCTAAATATCTCGGTCATCCTGAACCCAATGCCATGAGTCTCAATACCGCTAGTTTACGGAAATATAAAAACATGATCGATGCTTGGGGAAACTGGCAATTATTCCAAGAATTATTAACTGTTCTTAAAGCGATCGCTGATTCCTATCATGTCACCATTCCTAATGTGGCAGTGCGTTACGTTCTTGAACAAAAAGCCGTAGCTGGAGCAATTATCGGGGTGCGTTTGGGTGTTGCTGAACATATCGCAGAAAATGCCCGTATTTTCGATTTTCAATTATCTCCCCAAGACTATCAAAAAATTGATCATGTCTTGGAAAAATCCCTGGATTTATT
Source organism: Microcystis aeruginosa W13-11 (assembly GCA_009995705.1). Taxonomy (GTDB): domain Bacteria; phylum Cyanobacteriota; class Cyanobacteriia; order Cyanobacteriales; family Microcystaceae; genus Microcystis; species Microcystis aeruginosa_F. Next base: position 7,548 of record JAADBR010000086.1, on the reverse strand, counting down.
GCAGTTAATCGGTGATTGCGGTGATGAGTACCGTCGTTAACTGAAAAGGTGAATAGTTCTATCCCTATTCAATCCCTATCTAGAGGAAAAGTTGTCTATAAGTAGGTAGGTGTTAAAAATTCTCAGCTTTCCCCCCTTATTAAGGGGGAGCCCCCCGCCTATCGGCACCCCCCTTATCAAGGGGGGCAGGGGGGATCGGCACCCCCCTTATTAAGGACTGATAACGGATAACGGATAACTGATAACTGATAACTGATGACTGATAACTGATAACTGATAACTGAAAAGAGGCTAATGATGAGATTTGAACAAGCAATACCCGATGATCCCGCTAATCAATGGCGCTATCAATTAGATCAATTTGTGCAAGAAAATCAACAGGAATTAGCTGGTTTAATGTGGGGTTTACTCTCGGAATGGGGAGAAGATGCTCAAGAAACCTTGGGCATCGATCTTAAACCTCAGCCCCATTTTGTCTGTTGTTCTAGGGAAGCTCTAGAGAAATTAAATCGCAAGGTTAATTGCAAAATTCAAGAGATGCTTGGGATTATCTATCGCTATAATCCCAGCGAAGAAGTAGCTATAGTTGCTATCGGTGATGGTCAGGTAAAATTGATTTATTTTCAACCCGATCTTTCTCCTCCTGAATGTTTTGATCGCCTCGAAGTCGATCTTGATACCCTCATTCAACAGTTAGAGTCCAAAATGCTGACGGAAATCCAATCTTTCCCAATTTGATGCAGATTGCCAGCGCAAAAAGTTGGCAGGTTGTCCCACTGATAAACCCGCTAATCTGATCGCTTTTCTGGGGGATTCTGTCGCTAGAAGAATTGCCGTTTCTAAATCACATATTCCCCAGTTAACTAAATTGGCTACTCCTTGTAATAAGGGTAAGGTTGTTCCCGCTAAAGTACCGTCAAAAAGTCTTGCTGTTCCCTGTTTGACTTCAATTTCTCTCTCGTCCCAAGGATAGACACCATCCCCTAAACCAATCGGCGCTAAAGCATCACTAACTAAGAAAATTCCTTGATGATAATTACTGGCTTTTAGTAATAATTCTATCATGGTTGGATGGATGTGTTGACCATCGGCAATTAACCCACAATATACCTCGCGATTGATAATTGCTTCCCCTAATAAACCCGGTTGACGATGATGTAAAGGAGGCATGGCATTAAAGGCATGAGTAACCATTTTTGCCCCTTGGAAAAAGGCTTTTTTGGCTATTTCTTGACTCGCTTGCGAATGTCCTAAACTGACGGTAATTCCTCGATCGCTTAGGTATTTAATCACCGTACCGCTACTATCTAATTCTGGTGCTAGAGTGATAATTTTTACAATCGATAAGTAGTCCCCAAAAATTTTATCTACTGTTTCTATACTTGGGTTTAAAAGATATTGTCCCGGATGCGCTCCCCTTTTTTCATAGTTTAAAAATGGTCCCTCTAAATGTACTCCTAAAACCTGGGCGCTCGATCGATTTTCCTGTTGCTGTTTTTCGATATATTTGGCAATTACTGAGAGTGATTTTTGAAATTTCTCCACGGACGTGGTGACTAGGGTGGGAAGATAACCATCAATTCCTTGATTCCCCAGATAATCGCTAATCTTATCTAATTTTTCTAGATCTGTTATTTCTAAGTCAGGAAATGCTAATCCTAATCCTCCATTGATCTGTAAATCTACTCCTCCTAAGGATAGCCAATCCCCTTCCATATCGATAATCTTTTCCCCTTTTTTCCTTCCCCCCATCTCCGTGATTCTCTCGATCTTTCCCGCAGCATTTATCTCTATTTGTTGTCGATCCTGATGGGCGGGAATTCTAGCGTTAATTAGGGTTATCATAGCAGCAGAAAACTAATTTTTTTTTATTATAATCTCAAAAAAAAACTTTTTTTTTGATGATGCTTGACAAGGGAGCATTTTTTTGAGATACTTTTTTATAGAATGGGAATCTTTGCGTTTAGCTATGAGTGCTGATGTCCAATTATATAAAAACTGATCATAAAAAAATAGTACCATAACCCGACCGCTCTCTGTCCAGAGATTGTAAAAATACTTTACAAAATAATTACAGCCTTTCTCTGGCGGTTCTTAGGAGGGAGTGACTGTCAAAGGGAAAGGCTTGTCCTATAATAAAATTAAGACTATATAAAAACTACTTTTTTAGCAATAAAAGAGTAGCAATCTCAGGGATTAGGGAGGGGTGTATGTTTTTTAGAAACATAGGGAAACAAACTCAAGAACCGCGTCGTATTATTATCGGAGATGTGCATGGCAATTTTCAGGCACTTTTGCGACTATTAAACCGAGTTGCTCCTGATAGTGAGGATGAGGTTTATTTTCTGGGGGATTTAATTGATCGAGGAGAGCAGAGCTTAGAAGTGGTGGATTTTGTCATCAAAAATAACTACCAGTGTCTCCTAGGAAATCATGAATATATGCTCTTAAAAGCTTTAGCAGGAAAAGAAGTTTCTGAAAGATGGTTAAACGGTTGGATCGAGAGTGGCGGGGCGGCGACACTACTAAGTTATAATAACAATATACCCGCCGAGCATATCAATTGGTTCCAATCCCTACCCGCTTATTTAGACCTAGGAGATATTTGGTTAGTTCATGCGGGAGTACACCCAGAATATCCCCTTGAACAGCAAACAAACGAGGAGTTTTGTTGGATTAGAAACGAATTTCATACCATGACCCAACCCTATTTCAAGGATAAACTAATCATCACAGGTCATACTTTAACCTTTACCTTTCCCGATGTCAAACCGGGACAACTAGCTCGCGGCAGCGGTTGGCTAGACATTGAAACTGGGGTTTATCATCCCCAAAGTGGTTGGTTAACTGCTTTAGATTGGACAAATCAATTAGTTTATCAAGTGCAGGATCAATCTAAAAATTGTCGCACGATCCCTTTAGAAAAAGCGGTGGTTAATCTAGACCTTGACAAGATTTCTCGTTACTCCTCCGGGGAAAGCTCATCTAAATCGCTGAATCTTTAATAGTGATCAGAAAAGAGAACCGATAAAACCAGAAGGATCGGTTAAAATAGTTGATAATCTGATTAATACCCTTTTCTAATGACCCTTGAACTCTTATACCAGGCCTTCATCGAAACAATTCAACATCCTGATCATGAGATAAATCTAGCTCGGGCAGCTCTACAAATAGCCAATTTTGAATATCCCCGTCTCAAGATTGATCACTATTTAAATAGGATAAACTTAATGGCTGACGAGGTAAAAAAACGCCTACCCGATAGATTATATCCCTTAAAAATAGTCAAGGTTATCAATCAATATTTGTTTGAAGATTTACAGTTTACCGGTAATACCCAAGAATACTATGACCCCCGCAACAGCTACTTAAATGACGTAATTGATCGCCGCACCGGTATTCCGCTCACTCTCTCGATTATCTATTTAGAGATTGCCAAACAGATCGATTTTCCTATGGTAGGAATTGGTATGCCAGGGCATTTTATTATCCGTCCCGATTTCGAGGAAGTGGAAATTTTTGTCGATCCCTTTCACGGTGGTGAAATCCTATTTAAACAGGACTGTCAAGAAAGATTAAGTCAAATTTATCAACAGCCAGTTAAATTAGAAGAACATTTTCTCAATATTGCTACCAATCAGCAAATTTTATTACGTTTGTTGACTAATTTAAAATATATTTACCTGAATCGTCAACAATGGTCTCAGACAATTCGGACAATAGATCTACTACTTTTGCTCATTCCTAATCATCCCCTAGAGCTGCGCGATCGAGGTTTAGTTTACTATCAAATTGGACAACTCAGCCAAGCGCAACAGGATTTAGGCTTCTATCTCGCTCTCCTACCCAACGCTCAAGATGCCGAATCCATTCGACAATTATTGCAAAAAATTAACTCTTAAGTCGCCAATCAGTTATCAGTTATCAGTTAACGGTATTAAATGAGGAGTATTAAATGACATTAATAGTGCTGTCTTTTCACTGATTACTGATTACTGTTCACTGAAAAATCCCCCAATCCTTTACTGATAAATGATAACTAAAATGACTATTAGCCCTTTCGTAACTGCGAAAAAACTCAAAATCGGTCAACTGCGAAAAGTTCATCATATCGCTTTCAACGTCAAAGATATGGATGCCTCTCGTCATTTTTATGGGGAAATATTAGGATTAGAGGAATTAGTGGGGGAAAAAATTCCCAGTACCTTAAAAGAATTAGTTGCCCAGGGAAAAGTGGCCAATTTTATCACCCCCGATGGTACAGTAATTGACCTATTTTGGGAACCAGATTTAAACCCTCCCGACGACAATCCCGAAATCGCTTTTACCCGTGCCAACCATTTAGCCTTCGATATTGCCCCGGAATGCTTCGATTTTGCCCTAGAAGTGCTACAAAGTCAGGGAATTACTATTGCTAGTGGACCCGTAACCCGGCCGACTGGGAGAGGGGTTTACTTCTACGATCCCGATGGCTTTATCGTCGAAATTCGCTGTGATCGGGCATCTTAACGACTCAGAGGGCGAAAATTGCCACGAAAAACCAGAAAAGTTAGGATAATCGCTAATATAATCGCTGTTATCGCAATTAGAGGCAGAGAAATCTGTTTAACAGCGATCGCCAAAAAAGCCCAGATAAACACCCCGATAAAAGCCCGATCTTTTCTTTTTAAACCGACTAAAATCGCGATTATCGCCCCGATAAGCAGAATTATTACCGTCCAGATCTGGTCAGTTAGACCCCATCGCTGCCAGTCGATCCAATCTAGCACCGAAGCGACATTGACAATCGTGGCCACGCTAATCCAAGCGAAATAAATACTAATAGGAGCATTAACTAATAAACCCTGTTTACGATTCACAATCAAGCGATTAATTTCTAAGCGAAGATAAAGCCGGATGAGAGGAATTAAAATGCCTAGCATTGCCAGTAAAGACAGGGTAAAAAAACGCAATTGAAAGAGAATTACCCAGAGAATCTGACAAGCACTAGCGATGGCTAATTCGTAGCCTAACCGACGCAAACGTGGTTCAGTTTTATTAAAAGCCAAAGCTTGGTAAATTCCCAGACTAATTAAACCCAGATAAATTAATCCCCAGATCGCAAAAGCATAATTAGCGGGAACAATTAAGACATCTTGAAAAACTGTATTCGAGATAGCCCCGATATTTTCGCCCTTAAGAGGAAAAATATTAGCGAAAATATTGGTAATAAAAGCCCCTAGAATAGCAAATAAATTTAGTTCTTGTCGGAGACGATCTCGATCAAAATTCATAGGTCAATCAAAGACAGAAAACATCATTTCACCCTGGGCGGCCAATTGCCCATCGACTCTTGCTTCCCCTTGCATTTTAGCAATTTTATTCATCTTGAAGGATAATAATTCCACCGTCATAATTAATTGATCTCCCGGCACCACAGGACGACGAAAACGGGTTTTATCAATGCCAGCGAAGGCAAAAAATTTCCCTTTCATCCCGGGTAATTGAGTCAAAATCACTCCCCCCACTTGGGCCATGGATTCCACAATTAACACCCCCGGCATCAAGGGACGACTGGGAATATGACCGGGGAAAAAAGGCTCGTTGATCGTGACATTTTTTAGGCCAACGGCTTTTTTACCTGGTACATAGTCAATAATGCGATCGACTAGGGCAAAGGGATAACGATGGGGCAGTAGTTGGCGAATTTCCTCAACGGTAAAGGTAGTTTTTATGACTGGTTCCAACTCGGTTAAGGCTTCGGTAACGATGGTCATGCAAGTCAAAAATTACAAGTGAGATTAGACATTATCTCACAATCAGTTATCAGTTATCAGTGATCAGTTTACTGGAAACGGCTGACAGCCTTTTTAATTGGGCATTTCAGTTAAACGAGCATTTTGATAATAATGGCTGAGAATGCGGTCATAAGTCACCCCTTGGTCAGCGAGGGAAAAAGCGCCCCATTGACTTAAACCGATCCCATGACCGAAACCGCGACCATTAATGGCAAAAGTACCGTTATTAGCTGAAATCGTGAATAGGGTACTACGCAGCTCGAGGAATCGCCGTAATTGGGTATCAGAGATTAATTTAGAGCCTTGATCGCCCACTATACGCATTCTAATCACCCGTCCGTGGGGAGTGGTTCTTTCGGGAGATAGCGATCGCACACGACCGACACCACCAATTAAACGGCCTAATTCCCCGGCGCTAAAGTTTTTTGACCATTGGAATACCGGGGCGACTTGGTCGTAATCGACGACACCGCGCAGGTAGGGTAAGGGGGAATTCCAAACATCTTCGACATTTTCCGTATGACCCCCGGAGGAGGAGTGAAACACCGCTAAAATCGGTTTGCCGTTGAAACTCATAATTTGCCCGGCGGTGGCCTTAACTGCCTCGTGGGTGCTAGTAAACTCGCTTTCTAGACCCTTATAAACTTGGGTGCGGGTGGTAGTATCGAGATCGTAGATGCGATTGCCGGAAGTATTCATTTGGTAGAGAGCATAGGTGCGGGCCGCCACAGATTGGGCTTTTAGGGCCTCTTGCGGCCAGGAGGGAATCGCCTCCGCACCGACGACACTATAGAGATATTCCTCTAAATCGACTAAATTTAGGGCTGTCACCCCAGAACCTTGCCGAATGATCCTTGTGCGTCCTCGATACCAGCGATCATTAATCCAGACGTAACCATCATTCTCCGGTTCGATGATCAATTGACTAGCCTGCCAATCGGCCAAACCCACCGCTTTTCCTCTGGGATTAGCATTGAGGGCATTCATGGCGGTTAATTCTCCTAGGACTCTCCCGGCCCCATCTTTCACCACAGCATCGGTGGAACTACCCACGGAGACGGCGCTAACACCTTTACTGATGGCAATGCGTAATTCGACAGCAGCTTGGACTGGAGCGATAATCAAAGCCCAAAAAACTAGGACGAGCCAACTATGGGCAGGCAGGCGCTGCAGGCAACTACCCAGCAGCCTTGCTGTGTGTTTATTGGTCATGGGGGTCGGACTCCTCACACAATCGATCGATAATCAATTTTACCCAGACTGGGATTTTTTGGCTACTCCAGTCCAGAAAAATTTTTCCCCTGTCACTTTTTCCCGATTATCTGACAATTTTTCTGCCCTCTGGCCTCTGAATGGGCAAATTGCCCTATTTTGTCCGATTAATCGGGATTTATTCGGTTTAGTCGATTATTCTAACTAGGTAGGTGTTAAAAATTATCATATTTCCCCCCTTATCAAGGGGGGATTAAGGGGGGATCGGCACTCCCCTTATCAAGGGGGGATTAAGGGGGGATCGGCACTCCCCTTATCAAGGGGGGATTAAGGGGGGATCGGCACTCCCCTTATCAAGGGAGGATTAAGGGGGGATCGGCACTCCCCTTATCAAGGGAGAATTAAGGGGGGATCAAGGACAAAATCTATCTTCAATTTAATTAGAACAGCAATTCTCATTTTAAAAAGTAACAAGTGATACAGACAGAAACAAAGCTTTAAGCAAGCTACAAAATGCGCTCCCGCGAGTGCGACTGCATCGCAGAGAAGTGAGTATATA
>JAADBR010000085.1 GCA_009995705.1 Microcystis aeruginosa W13-11 | reverse complement strand
TACGCTTGGTATGATGGAAATTCTGGTGGTAAAACTCATCCCGTAGGACAGAAAAAGCCCAATGGTTGGGGACTGTATGACATGAGTGGCAATGTTTGGGAGTGGTGCGAAGACCATTGGCATAATAGCTATGCTGGAGCGCCGGATGATGGCTCGGCGTGGCTTGACAATGATAATGATTATCGAATGCTGCGGGGCGGTTCTTGGGTCAGCGATCCAAGTCTCTGCCGTTCCGCTTACCGCTACTACTACTTCCGCCGCGACGACCGCTACTACTCCCTCGGTTTTCGGGTGGTGTGCGTATTCGGGAGAACTCTGTAACCCTTTTTCTCTTTTTTCCCTTTTTACTCTCATTTCCTATTTTTTCTCTTTTCTTTCCCGCCCTTAGGCGGGTCGATTTTTTTTTGAGAAAATTGAGGTAGTGTTAAATTTTGTTAAGGACAATAAAAAATGAAACAGTTATCGGTTGTTAAAAAGCCGTGGGTTGGGTTGAGGAACGAAACCCAACCCAATGATTTAAAAATGTTGGGTTTCACTATCGTTTGGCCTAACCTACGATCAGACTACGGACGAAAAAGTGAGCGCCGATCTCCTAGGGTGTGTTAATGTTGGTGTAGCCTACCAGCCGACTTTACATGGCGGGTTACTGTAACCTTAACGATCTCAAGTGTTTTGTCAAGGATAATTTGGGGGATTTTGCTCACCAATGAAACAAGCTATTACAGGGAAGGTTGTTAAAATAACCACCAACAAGGCCGAAAAAATCTTGTTAAATTCTGGTTTTAAGAAAAAACAAGCTCAAGTTATCTTAAGCAAAATTACTAATTTTTGTCAACATTGGAAAATTCTTGAAATGTCTTTATTTGGTTCAGTATTAAGGGAAGACTTTCGAGTTGATAGTGATATTGATGTTCTTTATAAGTTTGCTCCCAATCATGGCTGGGATTTGTTTGATATTGTTCAGATGAAAGAAGAATTAGAGGAGATATTCGGACGCAAAGTTGACTTGGTTAATCAAGAGGGACTGAAAAACCCCTATCGTCGTTACGAAATTTTAAAAACTCATCAGCTAATTTATCGTCATGAACAGTCGTGAGGCCGGATATCTTTGGGATATGGTCGAAGCTATTACTAATATCCAAGAATTTATTCAAGATATTTCTGTGGAAGAATATTCCAAGAGTCTTTTGTTACAAAGTGCTGTGGAAAGACAATTAGAAATTTTAGGAGAAGCAGCCCGTATAATTCCTGAGACTTTTCAACAAAAACACACCAAAATTGATTGGAGGGGAATTATTGGACTCAGAAATATTATTAGCCATCAGTACGATCAGGTTCAACCAGAAATTGTCTGGAATATTATTACAGTAAGACTTTCTCCTTTGCTAGAACAATTGCAGTCTCTATTACCACCATTGCCCCAATGATAATAATTTAAAAAATTAAGTTAATGGCAGATTATGACTGCTATCCTCTCTGGGTAATCGATGCTTTTTGTGCCGAGCGCGGGGAAAAGCCAGAAAAACCTTTTTCTGATAGTTTTCTGTCACAGCCACACCCGAAATTACACCAACAAATTTAGCAATAAGTAGGCTGGTTTGAGGAACGAAACCCAACCCAATTATTTAAAAGTGTTGGGTTTCACTATCGTTCAGCCCAACCTACGATCTACTAACCTATTTTAGCTAATCCTTGTAGTAAAATGAAACAGGACACTCGACTTAACCCTTAACCTTACAAAAATCATCATGAATATTCAACTAAAACCCAATCAAGTGCGATTGCCGATCTCGTAGGGTGCGTTAATGTTAATGTAACGCACCGCAACTAACCTATTTTAGCTCACACCCCTCACACCCCACACCCTGCCACCACCGAAAAACTTTTTGCCGCAGACGCTAATTATGATTGAGAAAAAGGGAGAATAATATAGCGAATGACTGTTCCTAGTAAAGCTGTTCCCAAGATGCCGATTAACGTCCAAATCTGGGCTTTCTGAAACCCATAACTTTTGTACCTCAGCAGACTGAAAAACGCTATATTTTAACATCCATATGTGTAATTAATTTTGCGCGCGGTACTTAACACACCCTACCGCAGTAGTTTGAGTTAAGGTTCGTAGTTGCGCTTTAGCGCCAACTTGGAATACAATATATAAGGTTCTGCCTTATAGCGATATTCAGGTAGAACCTGAAGAGAGCATTCCTAGGTAGAACCTGGGAACGAGATAACAAGCAAACCAATAGTGAATCTCCCGTATTTTATTTTAAAATTGATAGAATAAACTATAAAAAGATAATGACAATGGTAAACCTAGAAACAATTCAAAAAGATATTGCGTCCCTTCCCCTCGACGCACAACAGACTATTATTGAACTTGTAGATATTCTAAAAAAACGATATTCTCCCAACCAACAGGAAATTAAAGAGCAGGAAACACAAGATTGGTCTGACTTTATCGGTTGTATAGAAGCTGAACCAGACCTTTCGCAAAACTATAAAACCTATTTAACAAGTGAACTTAATCAAAAATATGATCATTGTTGATACTGGTTTCTGGCTGGCCCTTGCCAATAAAAACGACTCACTTCACCCATTAGCAAAAAAACAATTTCAAAAATTAATCAATCAACAATTTATTACAACCTGGTGCGTTGTCACTGAAACTTGCTACTTACTACAAAAACGAGTAGGAATAAATGTTCCAAAAACCTTTATTCATAAAATATCCACAGGAGAACTACAGGTATTCAACCTCAAAACTAAACACTGCCAACGCCTTGAAGAACTGATGCAAAATATAGAGATTTGCCAATGGATTTAGCCGACGCATCCTTAGTTATTTTGGCAGAAGAATTAGATTCAGGTAAAATTCTTTCCGTTGATTATCGAGATTTCAATACCTATCGTTGGAAAAATACGGAGCCATTTCAAAATCTTTTTCAAGAACAAATGTAATTTAGTGTCATCATGAATATTCAACTAAAACCCAATCAAGAACAATTTATCCAAAAACAGTTAAAAAGTGGCAGATTTAATAATTCAGAACAAGTCATAGATACCGCTTTTTACTTGCTAGAAATCCTCGACGAAGATTACTGACAATGGGTAGAAGAAACTCGTTAAAAAATTGACGTGCCATAGCAGAATTAGATAATGGAGAGGGATTAGATGGAGAAAAGGTCATAAATGATATACTCGAAAAATTTAAAAAAGCGCAACAAAAATAATTATGAATCGTTAGATTATTGCGCCTTCAGCCAGTCAAGATTTAAACAAGATTGCCGATTATTTTTTAGTAGTAAATATTAAAGCAGGTGAAAAACTATTCAGAAAATTCTACAAAAAGTGTCAACAATTAGTACAATTTCCTAAGTTAGGACGCAGCCATACTCATATTAAACCATCCTTGAGAGGTTTACCTTTAGATGGATATATTATTTTCTATCGAGTAATTAATGAAACGGTGGGAATTTTAAGAATTGTTAATGATCGTCAAGATTTAGATGCTTTATTCTCTGAGATAAAATAAAGGTTGAATGATGCAAGTCATCTGCATAAAAACGTGCCATCCCCTAAACTGCTTGATTCTGCTCAATGAGAAAATCAATCTCATCTTCATGAGCTGCCGCATATACCCAAGCATTAGCTAAATCCGTAGCCTTAATAGTCGGATAACTTGTTAATAAATCAGCATCACTATAACCAATACGACGAGCTTCTACTAACACCCAAACTGGAATTCTTGTATTGGCAATGCAGGCTTGTCCGTCGCAAACTTTAGGGGTTTTCTCAATTCCCTGCCAATCACCACCAAGACTTTGAGCGAGTAACTGGATTACCTGCACTTTTTCGCTAGGTTTGAGGGCAAGAAGTTGCTCTTCTAACTCTTTGATGATCACAGGCTTAAATCCCCATACAGTTTTGGCCAATTATCCTCAATCATTTTACCGGAAAATTTGGGCTTAAAACCTCCCACGTTTAGTAGAGTGTAAGGTGCGTGTTTGCGGCTATCAATTCGGTCAAAAAACTAAAATTAACAATCCGCTTTAACGCACCACCTTGATCATTCGGTTTGCCTGTATCTCCCCAGGACTTTAACTCTCCCTTATTTTGCTCTTTTGCCCTTTGTCTTCTGCCTAGGGACGGGTCAATTTTTTTGAGAAAATTGAGGTAGTGTTAAATCGATCGCCACAAGCTCTACGTTGACGTTTTGGTTTACCATTATCTGTAGAATCATTTTTGCTGAAGTTTGCGAATCTTTTGTCAGAAGACAAGGTTCTAAATCTTTTAAAATGCCTCTTAGCTGACAGCTTAGTCGAATAAATCTACATTTCGTAGCCAAATTTATTGGCATCTACTTCTTGTAAATTAATATCGATTAAACCGTATTCTGACCAGCGTTGGGAAACTTTGACCGCCATGGCTGGATCCGACTCCAAAGGTTCCCCCCACTCGTGGTCAGTTTCGGGATACATTTTAGTGGTGGCATCAATTCCCATTCTCCCCCCCAAACCGACCTTTTCGCTGGCAAAATCGAGGCTATCAAAGGGGGTTTCCGGGAGAATAAACACATCGCGAACCGGATCCACTTTAGAACTAATTGCCCAAACCACCTGTCGGGGGTCGCGAATATTAATCTCCTTATCGACGACGATGACAAATTTAGTATAGGTGAACTGGGGTAAGGCACTCCAAAAAGCTAGGGCAGCTCGTCGCGCTTGTCCGGGATAGGCCTTATCAATGGAGATAATCGCCGCTTTATAGCTTAAAGCTTCCATCGGTAGGAAAAAATCCCTGATTTCCGACACCTGTTGCCGTAAAATCGGCGTATAAATACGATTAAGAGCGATAGCCATCATCGCTTCTTCCTTGGGAGGACGACCGCTAAAAGTGGTTAAATAAATGGGGTCACGACGATGGGTCATGCAGTGGAAATGAATCAGGGGTGAATCTTCCACACCGCCATAGTAACCCATGTGATCACCAAAGGGTCCATCTGGCAATACCTCTCCAGGGGTAATTGTTCCTTCGAGGACGATTTCTGAGTCGGCTGGCACTTCTAAAGCGAGGGTTTTACATTTGGCTAACTGTACCCCAGAACCGCCGTACAATCCCGCAAACAGCCATTCTGAGAGATCTACGGGGATAGGAGTGGCAGCGGCCATGATAATCAGAGGATCGACCCCTAAAGCGATGGCTATTTCTAATTTTTTGCCCATTTGTGCTGCTTTTCGCAGGTGACGCGCCCCACCGCGCACGGATAACCAGTGGACGGTCATGGTATTGTGAGACTGTAGCTGTAAGCGATAGACACCGACGTTAGGGGTTCCCGTTTCGCAATCTTTAGTAATTACTAGCCCTAGGGTGATAATCTGGCCTGCATCCCCCCGATAGGGGCGAATCATCGGAATTTTCTTTAAATCTACCTCATCCCCCTCTAAAATCACCTGTTGACAGGCGGGGAAAAAGTTACGATTGGGTTTGGCTTTCAGGACATCAAACAACACTTTACCAAAATCGATCGCTTGGGAGAGTTTTTTCGGCGGTTTTGGTTGTTGCAAGAGAGCGAGTTTTTTGCCTAAATCTTCCAATTCTTCGGGTTTATTGAGGTTCATCGCCCAACAGATGCGTTCTACCGTTCCCATGAGGTTAATAGCGACGGGAAACTCGGCCCCTTGCACGTTTTCAAACAGTAGGGCCGGTCCCCCCACCTGCAGCATCCGATTAGCGATCTCGGCAATTTCTAAATCGGCAGAGACCGATGCACTAATGCGGCGTAATTGGCCACGATCTTCTAAAAGCTTAATAAATCCTCGTAAGTCTCTAGCCATGATGAAGAAATGTAAATAAATCCCTGTCTCTATTATCTCTTAGGACGGCAGTTTCGGTGGGGGATAGTCACCGTTTTCAGAGTTGGAGGCGATTCTCGTCTAGAATTAGGTAAAAAAATCCCCATCTCGCCAGGGTCATTCCTAACCCTAAATTTATGCTTATTCAGCCCGGAGGTCAACATGATTAAGGATATTGAAATTAGTAATTTTAGATGTTTTGAGCATACCAAAATTGAAGGTTTTGAGCGAGTTAATTTAATTGGCTGTAAAAACAATTCAGGGAAAACTGCCCTGTTAGAGGCAATATTTTTATATAGTTATCCCTATCCAAATACTATTCATGAAGTCAGAGAAGCTATTCGCAAGGAATCTTTAGCAGTTATTCAGACTGTTCCCAAAAATGCCTGGGATAATTTATTATTCAATCTTGATAGAAAAAATATTATTGAGTTAAAAGGCTCCCAATCTAATCAAGGGGATAAATTGGTAAAAATATCGATTTCCGATTCTCTTAAAGATAGCGTTTTAGGCATCTCTGAAGACTTGCAAAAATTATACGATTTTATCGCTAAAAATAAATCAGTTATTTCTATCTTGAATATTCACGCAAGTTTTCACCTCAAGAATGACTCAAATGATGGTCAAATGAACTATTTTTTAATTGCTAGTTCTGAGGGAGTACTCCCTTTACCTGATGGGGGTGATGAGGAACCAGTAATCATTGCCGCATCTGTCAATAAATCTTTGGAAGAATTGAGCGAGTCCTACACTAAAATAGTTTTTAATGAACAGGAAGAAGAAGTGCTAAAAGCTCTACAAGTTCTTGATCCATTTCTTGAGAAAATAGAAAGTTTTTTTCTGGGCGAACCCAATTTATATCTGAAAAGAAAAGAGAGAAAACGCCTATCCACTCTGTTTGGTGAAGCTATTAATCGTCTGATAGAGATAATTTTTGCTCTACTACTCAATCCTAAAAAAATCATTTTTATCGATGAAATAGAAAATGGTCTTCACCATACTGCTTACCCAGATATTTGGAAAACTTTATTCCGATTAGCTATGGAACTAGATAGCCAAATTTTTGCCACAACCCATAGTTTAGAGATGATCCAAGCTTTTGCCGATGTGGGGTTAGGATATTATCCAGAACAGGGGGCCTATTTTGAACTAGCAAGGAGTCCCAGAACTGATAAAATTATTGGTATTAAAAGACAATTAAGCACTTTAGATTACGCCTTAAAACATGGCAATGAGGTGAGAGGTGAGTAACTTATTAATCGTCGAGAGCAAGAATGATAAAATTTTTATCGAAGCCCTAGTGAAATACTTAAATATTAACAAAATTCAGTTAGATAAACCGATTTGCTTTGAGGAAGATGACTATAAATGTTTACGGGGTTTAGATCAAGCTAAATTAACCAGCACTTTCGATGAAATTAAGTCGACTCTTGGTAAAAAAGCTATCCCTAAAGTTGGTATTATTATCGATATTCTGATACTAAGACAGAGCGACTAAATTGGCTTAACGATTGTCTAAAAAAGGTGTATCCAGAAGCGGAAGATATTAGGGAAACCAGTCAGCTTTATAGATTGACAACAATAGAAGATCAAATCACAGAATTTGCTTGTTATTTTACCAATGTGGAAGGACAAGGAGAACCAGAAACAGTTCTCAAGAAGATTAAAAGTCAAGATTACACCTATGCGGATTGTTTAGAAGACTGGATGGAGAAATTGTTTAAACAAGCAAGAAAAATCGATTAAAGACAAAGATTTTGATAAGTTTTGGATTAGTAACTATTTACGATTTGATACCTGTTCCACAGAAGACAAAAAACAAGCTGGCAGGAAATGCAGTATGAATGGATTTGATTATGTTATGAAAAACAAACGTCATATTTGGAACTTTGAGCATGAAGTATTAAATGAACTCAAAGAATTTTTACAACTATTTGCTGTCCAATCAAAAATCCCCCTAGAAATCTAGAGGGATCGGGGAATATATGGAGGGCAATTTAGAAGTAAATTGTCCCACCCCAGCGCTGGTCTAGACGGGGAGCAACCAACATATAAGCGGCGACGTTATACACATCATCTTCGGTCAGATTGCGTAATTCTGGGAAGGCATCGGGACGGCTAACATTGGGATGCAATTCGCTCAGATCATCTACACCATCGTAACTGGTGGGATGTTCTAGATAATCAATCAATGCTAACAGATTATCTCTGGGAGGTTCCGCTCCCGCCAGATCGGCCAGACCCAAACTGACGTTATTATTAGTTTTGGTTTTACCTTGCAGGTGGCACTTAGTACAATTGGCGACAAAAAGTTTCTGTCCTTCCGTCGCTTGTTCAGAAGTCAAAGTCACCGATTCCCCTGCATCATTGAGGGTGATGGTGAGGGTTTCTTGATCGAGTTCTAAGGCACTAGCGCCGTTAAGATTGAATTGTAATACAAAAAAGACTACAGCGATCGCTGCCACAATCAAACGTTTGATCATTGTTCTCCTACTCGCAATTGTTCCAAGAAAGGGAATTTTAAGGTGACTAAAAAATTTTCTCCTCTGGGAGGGTGTTGATCGATTCTAGGTGATCACGGACACCGAGAAGATCGCAGTGGGGAATAAAGTCAAGGGGACGTTTCCGTTTTCGAGGCGGTTACTCCTGAGCGTTGGGATAAAATCAGTGAGATAATTGCTTTAGCATCTTCTAGGGCGAGATTAGTCTGCCGATCTTTATAGGAGATGCCTAATTGGTCGCAAAGTGACAACACAGATTCATCGGCCAGATCGTACTCTGCCGCAACATCAGCGATCGATAGATCAGCAAAACCCATAGTCTAACGCACCCACCAAGGCTAGAGAATACTTATTAGTTACCATAATTATCATGCCATTGCTGGGGACATTCTTAACAGTGATCAGTGATCACCGATCAGACGTGAGTTTTCAGTTCACTGATTACTGTTTACTGATCACTGAAAAAAGCTCCCATCACCCCACACCCCACACCCCACACCCCACGCCTTACACCCCATTCCCCCAAAATCCCCTAATTTTCCCGACTTTTGCTTTTTTATTCCCTAAGATAGAGACTCGTGTAAACAAATTTAATTAAAATCTCAAAAAACCTGAAAAAATACTAAAATGTGATTAAGAATGTTATTTTTAGCGTTGTAAGGCTAAATCTTTCCCGATAACATTGTAATCATATCTCTACACTCTTTTGTACAAAGGGCTGCACCTTTGTTAACTTATGGATATACAACTGATCAACATCGGCTTCGGTAATATTGTTTCCGCTAATCGGGTTATCGCCATCGTTAGCCCAGAATCGGCTCCTATCAAACGCATCATCAGTGATGCTCGGGATAAAGGCTGTTTAATCGATGCTACCTATGGAAGACGGACTCGTGCGGTGATCATCACCGATTCTAGTCATGTAGTGCTGTCGGCCATTCAACCGGAAACCGTGGCCCACCGTTTCGTGGTCAACAAAGAAGCCCCTGTTAATAGTAGCAACTAAGTTATTAACCCCATGCAACCCGGTCAATTAATCGTCATTACTGGCCCTAGCGGTGTGGGCAAGGGTACGCTAGTCCGGCATTTACTAACTCGTTTCCCTAACCTCTACCTGTCCATATCCGCTACTACGCGTCCACCTCGACCGGGTGAAATTGAGGGCGAAGATTACTATTTTCTCGACCGTCCCAGTTTCGAGGAGAAAATGGCAGCCGGAGAATTTCTCGAATCGGCCGAATATGCAGGCAACTACTATGGAACACCCCAATCAGCGATCGCCGCTCAATTAGCGGCAGGCCAGACCGTCATTCTCGAAATCGAATTAGAGGGAGCCAGACAGATCTGTAAAAGCTTCCCCGAAGCGAGGAGAATCTTTATCCTACCCCCCAGTTTCGAGGAATTAGAACGTCGTTTGCGCGACCGGGGAAAAGATAGCGAAACAGCGATCGCCCGTCGCCTGGAACGAGCCCGAGAAGAATTGGCCGCCAGCGAGGAATTCCCCGATCAAATCGTCAATGATGACCTAGAAACCGCCCTAGATGTCATCGAGAAGATTATTTTTAGCCGTTAGCCATCAAGGGTTAGGAGCCAGTCGTCGGTTGTCAGCCTTGAATAAGTTATCGGTTATCAGATGTGAGTTTTCAGTTCACTGATTACTGTTTACTGTTCACTGAAAATACTTCCCCGAATCCCTATCCCCCATTCCCTAAGTTACAATCAAAAAACCAACCGCAGCAGCAAGACAAGAAAGCGTAATGATTCCTACCGTTATTGAAACCACAGGCCGGGGCGAACGCGCCTTCGATATCTACTCCCGACTACTCCGGGAAAGAATCGTCTTTTTGGGACAAGAAGTGACCAGCGACCTGGCTAACCTAATCGTCGCCCAATTACTCTTTCTAGAAGCAGAAGACCCCGAAAAAGATATTTACTTGTATATCAACTCCCCTGGGGGTTCCGTTTCAGCCGGATTGGGGATTTTTGACACCATGAATCAAATCCGTCCCGATGTCAGCACCATTTGTATTGGTTTAGCCGCCAGTATGGGGGCTTTTCTCCTCAGTGCCGGCAAACTAGGCAAAAGAATGAGCCTACCCAACTCGCGGATCATGATTCACCAACCCCTCGGCGGCGCCCAAGGTCAGGCCACCGATATCGAAATTCAGGCCAAAGAAATTCTCTATCTCAAACAATTACTCAATCAACACCTAGCTAGTCATACCGGTAAACCTCTCGACCTCATCGCCGAGGATACGGAAAGGGATTTCTTCATGTCCGCCGAAGAGGCTCTAGACTATGGTTTAATCGATCAAGTCATCGATCGCAGTCCTTCCGCTTCCAACCCTCCCCAGTAAATAATTATGATCGGGTAGGCCCTGTCTGCCCAGATTTTGTTGACACTCCCATCGCAATCATGGGAGGGATTCTCTTCTCGGTTGATTGACTTAAGTTGTCTTGACAGAAGTTCGGCGAGGCTCACTCGGGCCGTATTACTACTAACCAAGATAGAGTTTAAATCTCCCCAAGCGCTCGGTGAGCGTAGTCGAACCGAGCGCAACTCGAGGTGCCAGTTTCCAATATGCCCTATCGTAGCTTTTTTGAGTATATTTAATAAGGACGATAAATATAAATATAAGTGTTTGGAGAATCAAAATGTGGCGAAATGTGTCGAAACTGGTCAGCTTTTCATGAGAGGAACCTTGGAGCAAATTACTTCGCTCCTTTAAAAGCCCCGTCTCATCGGTAAAACATACATAGCCTCCCGGCTGACATTCAAGGTAAAAAATAATAAACTAAAAAAAGAAAACATTCACAAGTATGTTTCCTCTGCTTTAATACTATTGTGACAATTGCGACTTGATCCGTCGATAGAATTCAGCCGTTAGTCGTCAGGAGTCGGTCGTCAGGAAGTGGGGAAATGGGGAATTCAACTAAAACCCTAAAACCCCAAAATCTAACACCTTCTAACTGATAACTGATAACTGATAACTGATAACTGACCCTCCATCTTCTCGCTTATGCAGAATTTAGACGAAAATAGCCTCGATTGTGCCCTTAGTAAACTGGATTTAGCTGAACAAAGACAGGAATTTCGGGGACTTAGCAATAAAGTTTATTTTAATTTCGGTGGTCAGGGAACCTTGCCCAAGGCCGGATTAGAAGCGATTATCGATGCCCATAATTTTCTCCAACAAAAGGGGCCTTTTTCAGGACAGGTAAACGATTGGATTACCAAAAAAACGGAACTTCTACGGCAAGAAATGGCTCAGGAGTTGGGAATCAGCCCCAGAACTCTCTCTATCACCGAGGATGTTACTGTGGGCTGTAATATCGCCCTCTGGGGGGTTGATTGGCAAGCGGGGGAACATATTTTACTAACCGATTGTGAACACCCCGGAATTATCGCCACAGTTCGGGAAATTGCCCGTCGTTATCATCTGGAAATCTCCACTTGTCCTATTCGGGAAACTTTAAACGGCGGCAACCCGATAGAAGTCATTTCCGCTCATTTACGGCCAAAAACTAGGGTTTTGGTGGTCAGTCATGTTCTCTGGAATACTGGACAGGTTTTACCCCTCAAGGAAATCTCGCAGCTTTGTCATGATAATTCTGTGACCGAAAAACCCGTTTTAGTGGTGGTGGATGCTGCCCAATCCGTGGGTTGTTTGCCCTTAGATTTAAGCGCTACTGCCGCCGATTGTTATGCTTTTACGGGTCATAAATGGTGGTGTGGACCGGCTGGTGTGGGAGGATTGTATATTCGTCCCGAAATTTTCCCTAGTTTACAGCCCACTTTTATCGGTTGGCGCGGTATCGAAACAGATAACCGAGGACAGCCTATCGGTTGGAAACCAGATTGCAGACGCTTTGAAGTGGCCACTTCTGCCTATCCTCAATTTGAGGGTTTAAGGGCAACTATTGCGGTACATAACGCCTGGGGTGATGGGGGACAAAGATACGAAAAAATCTGTCAATTAGCGGCTTATCTTTGGGGGGAATTAAAGACGATTAAAGGGGTGAAATGTTTAAAAAATTCGCCGCCAGAATCTGGTTTAGTTTCCTTTCAAATTGACTCGGGCATCACCCCACAAAATTTAGTGCAACAGCTAGAAAAACAAAGGTTTTTACTGCGAACTCTCCTCGACCCCCTCTGTGTGCGTGCCTGTGTTCATTATTTCACTTTGCCCTCAGAAATCGAGCAGTTAGTAGCAGCTATCAAAAAGTTAGTTTAAACTGCGTCGGGGATATTTTTATCCCTCGGCCATTAAGCGTAATAATTCGTCAGTAGATAGCTTACCGCTTGCGTCGGTTCCCTCCAATAAGCTATCGGCGAGATCGCGTTTATGGTGGTGCAGATCGACGATTTTTTCCTCGATCGTATCCTTGGCCACTAACCGATAAATCGTCACCGGACGTTTTTGACCGATGCGGTGAGCGCGATCGGAGGCCTGATCCTCCACTGCGGGATTCCACCAGGGATCAAGATGGATAACGTAGTCGGCCGCGGTGAGATTTAATCCTGTCCCCCCGGCTTTTAAACTAATTAAAAATACGTCCCCTTCCCCCGCTTGAAACGCTTTCACCTGTTTCTGCCGATCGCTGGCTGGGGTACTACCATCGAGGTATTGATATTTTATCTGTCTTTGATCGAGATAACTGCGGATAATCGCTAAATGATCGACAAATTGACTAAACACCAACGCTTTATGCTGATTATCCAATAAATCATCCATAATTTCCCCGAAACGGGACAATTTCGAGCCAGGTAAATCCAAATCTGGAGCCACTAACTGCGGGTGACAGCAGGCCCGGCGTAATTTCATGATCTCTGCCAGTACCTGGAGATGTTTCGCTCCGGCGGTACTGTCACTCTCGCTTAATTTCTCCAAAGCACGCCGCCGTAAGGCCTCGTAAAACGCCTTCTCCTCGACGCTTAACTCGATCGGGACTAAAATCTCGGTACGGGGCGGTAATTCGGCCAGAACTTGGTTTTTGGTGCGCCGGAGAAGGAAAGGCCGCACCAGTTTTTTTAACTGTTCGCGAGCGGTTTTATCGCCGTATTTTTCGATCGGGGTGGCGAAACGGCGATCAAAACTTTCCAAGGATCCCAACAATCCGGGGTTAATAAAACGGAAAAGATTCCATAATTCTCCTAAATGATTCTCGATCGGTGTTCCTGTGGTGATTAGTTTAAAATCCCCCCGCAGATTCATCGCTGCTTTCGATCGCTTGGTGGAGAAATTCTTAATCGCTTGGGCCTCATCGAGAACGATTGTCCGCCATTCCACCCCGGCCAACATGGTGGCCACTTCTTCCTGCTGTAATAACCCATAGCTACAGACCAACAGATCAAAAGGTTGCAGTCGATCGAGTAGTGCTTGCCGATCGCCAGTTCCCAATTGGATGATATTTAAGGTGGGTGCGAACCTTTCCGCCTCACTAATCCAGTTCAAACATACTGAAGTAGGGGCGATCGCTAAAGTCGGTCCCTCGGAGGCGCGGGTAAGGATCACTGCCAGGGCCTGTAAAGTTTTCCCTAATCCCATATCATCGGCCAAACAGGCCCCGGCCCCCCACCGGGCCAGCCTAGCTAACCAGCGAAAGCCCTCCAATTGATAGTCGCGCAATTCTGCCTGTAGAGTTGAGGGGACTTCCGGGGTAAAATCCTGAATCTCCTGAAAGCGTTGTAAATTATCGCGCCAACGTTTATCGGCCTTGAGTTGTCCCACTTCCTCGGTCAGTTCCGAGAGAATCGGGGCAGCGAAGGGATGAAACCGCAAACCGTCGCCGGACTTTTCCGAGAAAGCACGCATTTCCTGTAACCGTTCCCTAAATGCCTCGGTTAGGGCGAGAAATTGACCATCTCCGAGGGGAATAAACCGCCCCGGCGATCCCTCTAGCAATTTCATCAACTCCTGCATACTCAGCACCGATTTCTCCTCTAGGTGCAGTTCCCCACTGACGGCAAACCAATCCCGTTGACTGTGGATATTTAGGTGTAGGTCTTGTAATCGAAGCTGACGCGACACCCGCCATTTTTCCCCTTCCGGCCATTCCACAAGGACGCTATCGTTTAATTCCCGCAATTCCAGCAGTAGATCTAGACAATCCTCTGGATTTTCTAGCCGCCATTCCCCATTTTCCTCCTCAAAACTGATCAGGATCGGACAAGAATCGATCGCTGTTTGGGCTAGTTTTTTCTCCAGGGCCAGATTCCTAGTTGTTTGCAGCCGTTCCCCCTCGATCTCGGCGATTACTGTTTCTCCCCCTTTTCCAGGCTGGAAATAGGGACCAGCTGCCCCAAAAGGACGGCTGAGAACCGCCACTTTTAAACCCTCTCCGGCCGGTAAGAGATGAATCCGGGGTTGACTATCGGCTGCTACTGACCGGGCTGCTTTTCCTCCCCCGATATCGGAATGTACTGTCACCATCCCGGACAGGGAATTGATCGCGGCCAGGACTTTTTCCTGGCCCTTGTCGGGGACTTCTAAGCGGTTGCTTTTGCCGATAATGTCGGCGATGCTTCGGTGTTCCGGCTTGACTTCGATTACCTTAATGCGAGTGGGGGTTTCTTTCCAAATTAGCACTTCTTGGCGATCGCTGAGATCGGGCAGTAAAGACAGGATTAATTTACCCGATTTTTCCTTTCTTACTCGCAATTCCGGTTCCCCGGCGACGATTTCTACCCGCGTTCTGGGGGAATCTTCCCAGAACACCAGGGGATGACCGATCAGTTCGATAATGGCCCGGCGCTCAAAGTGATACTCGTTCTGGCCATAGTAACTAGATTCCACGAAGATATGGGCGCAAATTTTCAGGTCTTGCGGGGTTAAATAGTCAATTTCTCCAGTTTTTCGCAGACGTTTAAGGGAGACGGGACGGCCACGACTCCAATTACCCCGCGCGTCGAGTTTTTGTTCTTTTGGTTGCAGGAAATAATCCTCGGAATGGATAGTGAGAAACCAAGCAAGACGGACGACGGGGTTAGATTTACCCGGGGTTGGTGTTGGCGCGCACAGATTAGTCAAGGCATTCAGGCACAGTTGCCAAGCTTCTTGGGGTTCGATCGCATTTACTAGGAGGGAAGGGAGATGCCATTTTATAACTACCTCCGCTTCCGGCGCTCGATCGAGTCGAGACAGTAGGGCCCCGGTTTCTAGGGCTAACCAATGGTAGCCAGCCGCCTTGGCATCTTTGTAGAGGGGCAAGAGCAGGCGGGGCAGATGTTTTTTAGCGATGTCGCTACTCATCCAGTAGAGACAGATACTACAGATAAGAGTCTCTAGACCCTGGCCCATTTGGTAGGGATTGATCGTCGCGTCGATGATTGCGTCTTTGGCCTGTATATCTCCCTGACGGGCAGCGATGATTTTTTCCAGACGGGCATAGATCGGACTGAAAGGATGATCGTTTTGACGCGTCACCCAACTGGTATAGCTGGCGGCTTCGGCGAGACGTTCGGGGGTTCCTTCTTTGAGGAGGGCGAAAATAAAGGAGAAGCCGCTAATCGAAGAAAAATAGATTTTTTGTTTTCCTTTGGCTTTTTTTAAGGCTTTAAGGGCGAGGGTATATTCTTGGATCGCTTTGCTGTTTTCCCCCCCTAGAAAGGCAATCCAACCCCGGATCGCCCCGATTGCTGCTGCTTGGCTTTCTGGGAAGGGGCGATCGAGATACCGACGCACTTTATCGCTTTGTCCTCGGATGATTGCCTGTTCGAGCCACAAATGGGCTTCGGAAACACTGGTCTGGTCTTGACAGAGTTCTTCTAGGAGGGAAAAAGCTCCATCGGCGCGAGTTATTTTTTCAAAAGCCTTGACAAGAATGCTATTTAGTGCTAGGGCTTGAAATTTGGTCGGTTGCGTCCGTAACCAATCCCCATCGAAGGGGTTATCGTAGATGAGGATGAGAAGGTCTTCTAGGCTGGTTTTTGGGGAAGAATAGCTGGTTTTCTGATAATCGGCGATTTGTTGTTCGACCGAGTCGAAATCCTGACAATAGATGGCCAGACGGATTTCTCGGATTAATTGCTCTTGTCCCTGAAAAACTAGGCTTTCATCCCAACGAGTTCGGGGTTGCGGCAGTTTTGCCTTGATAATCTCGGCAAAACGCTTGAATTCTCCTTTACTAACGCTATCACGGCTGGCAATCTCGACGAGGAGAGGATGACAGCGCGGCCCGTAGCCTTTGTCTTGGGTGATCACTTCCGCTTCTAGGAGGATATCTAAATGGGATTTCAGGGTTTGGCCGTTAAATCGCCGGTTGTTCTCGTCGCGGTAATGGGTTTGATTTAAACAGTCTAGAAAAGTGCTGCGGGCGATCGGTTCATAGATTAGGGAAAAAAGACGGACGATCACCTGATCTAGTGCCGATAATTGTTGGTAGCGTTCGATGAGTTGGCGGCGGATTTGCTCGATATCTTTCATACTCGGTTATATTCGCTGATAATCCTAATCTTTTTGCGGGGATATGGCTGCAATTTATGAACGGGTTTCCAAAAAAGTTTCGATATCGATCGGGAACCAATCCCCGTCTAATACCTGTTCGAGAGTGAATATAGACTCTAGGGAAATCGCATTTTTATCGACTATCCTGGCGTTAATCAGGGATTTTCTAGCGGTTAAATAGGTTTTTTCCCAAGAATCGCGGGCATGGTTGACGAGGGTGGCACTATCTATTTTTTGTTCTAATTGCGATCGGAAAGCCGCGATCTCCACTATCCAGTGACGGCCATTCCGTTCTTTTTCCGATTCCCAATAGGATAGTTTTAGCAAGTGTTCGATTAAAACGGTTAATGAACTCGTTATTGTCTGTCTCTCGCTTTTTCCCATGCACTCCACTTCCCCGATCAGGTTTTCCCAGTCCACCCGGTCAAACTCTTTTCGTTTTAACAGTTCGGCGGTTTTTTCTGTCCAGAGAACAAAATCTTCTTCGTAGAGAGCAGTCATCATAGATTTCTCATCCCGACCGGGAGCGCGGGGTAATGGCTCGATTATAACGCTCGATCGCTATCCTCGATCAGGTTCTAGTCCAGGGAATTTTTGTCAAGTTAGAGATTTATTCGATAGCACAAGTTGTTCTTTTTGTCAAGAAAACTTTTTCTTTTTAACAAAAGTACACAAACATTTTGATCGATCTTATTGGCGATGTTATTTTGGGACTAGAGGGAAAAGATAACCTCACTGCTAGAATTTAATTTTCAGACAAATAACCTCAGAGCAGAAATTATGACCTTTACACCAGCAATTGATCCAGATATTGAATACCCCGATAGTGACGGTAAACCCATGGCCGATAATACCGAACAATACGAATGGATCGTGAAAATCA
>JAADBR010000084.1 GCA_009995705.1 Microcystis aeruginosa W13-11 | reverse complement strand
TTTCCCATTACTGCTTGATATTGTGCTTGAGTAATGGGATATTTGCCAATCGCAAAACTGTTGACTTTAACTTGGTGTGGAGGCTTTTCACGACCACTTTCAGAAGAACCCATGGTAAATTTACCTGCTGGTAAGCTTACCATCTCTAGTCTTATCCCATTGGCTAGTTTTTCGGTAAATGGAGTAGGTGAAGCAATTGGGGGTATTGGTGACACAGGCATCCTGACTGCTGCTTGTGCTTGTTGAACAGGTTGTAAAGCATTTAAAACCTGTTGTGCCGTCCATCTTTGTTTTCTATCTTTTTGCAAACACCCTTCAATAATTGGTTTAAACTCTTTCGGTAAACTAGGGATTTGTAGCTCACAATTCATCACCTTTGCCATTAATTGGTTAATATCATTATTAAACTTATAGGGAAGTTGCTTAGTGGTCATTTCGATTAACATAATACCTAATGACCACAGATCCCAAGCCGATGAAATATCACCTTTAAAGGCTTCGGGAGGCATATAAATAATTGTCCCGCTATTATGTACTGTTTGAGTGTGGCTTTTGTTATTTAAAGTTCTAATTAAGCCAAAATCTGCTAACTTATATTGTTGATTAACCTTGAGGATATTACCCGGTTTTAAATCTCGATGGACTTTATTTTGTCCATGAAGATAATTTAAACCTTGGGCGACTTGAGCAGTAATATTTTTAATCTCCCCCGCTGACAAACCGCCTTTTTGAATGTGATTTTCTAGGCTACCCTGTGCCAATTCCATCACTAAGTAAAGCATCTCCGTATTGAAAAAACGAAATTCTCCCACGGAATAAGCTTTAATTAAATTAGAATGTTCTAATTTTCTGGCATTTTGTAACTCAATTAATTTATCATCGCTACTTTCGGGAATAACTTTAATCGCCACTTCTTGAACCGATGTATTTCTGACTATTTCACTGGCATGAAATACACCTCCAAAACCCCCCGCACCGATAAACTTATTAAGACGATAAGAGTTTATTTGTTGTCCTTCTAACATCTTCATCATTTGGTCTAGCATGATAATAACTCCTGAATTAGTCAATTTTTCCGTTAAAATATTGTCCTTGTTTAGACTCTGTTTTAACCTTGGTTTTTCTATTTTAACTTGAGCTTTTAGCTTTGCTGTGCCATGGGGAATAATGGTTTTACTCTGCTTAATTCAACCTATAGCCGCAAAAACTTTGACCTCATCATCCCATTCTAGTAAAGGGATTGGGGTAGATTCAGCAAACCTATGACTATTTCCCGAAAACCCCATCACCCTATTTGTCTAAAAATATTAAGAGATGTAACTATTTATGCCTAACCTAGAAAGTGATTACTCAACAGGGGTGAGATCAGGATAGTCTAGATCGAGCAGTCAGATAGATGTTTAGTTAAATTCCTACTTCAGATATGTCCGTTTCTAGTCCTCCTCGTTCCCTGCGTATCGGTTCCCGTAAAAGTCAGTTAGCCCTAGTACAAACCTACTGGGTACAGGCAGAATTGAGTAAACACCACCCCCATCGACAGTTTGAGGTGGAGACGATGAGTACCCAAGGCGATAAAATTCTCGATGTGGCCTTGGCGAAAATCGGTGATAAGGGTTTATTTACCAAAGAATTAGAAGTGGGAATGTTGGATAGATCGATCGATCTTGCCGTCCATTCTCTCAAGGATCTGCCCACTAATTTGCCCGAAGGCTTAATCTTGGGTTGCGTCACCGAAAGAGTTAATCCGGCCGATGCTTTGGTGGTAAATAGCCAAAACCAAGACTATCAATTAGACACTTTACCGGAAGGTGCGGTGGTGGGGACTTCTTCTCTGCGTCGATTGGCCCAGTTGCGTCACCATTATCCCCATCTGACTTTCAAAGATGTGCGCGGCAATGTCAACACCCGTCTGGCAAAATTGGACGCGGGAGAATACGATGGGATTATTCTGGCAGTAGCGGGATTGGAAAGGTTAGGATTAGGCGATCGAGTTCATCAGGTTATCCCGGCAGCGATTTCTCTCCATGCGGTGGGACAGGGGGCTTTAGGGATAGAATGCCGCGATGGGGATCCGGAGGTCTTGGAAGTCCTAAAAGTGTTGGAACACGCCCCTAGTCGCGATAAATGCTATGCTGAACGCGCTTTTTTACGGGAGTTGGAGGGGGGCTGTCAAGTTCCCATCGGAGTGAATACGGCGATCGAGGATGGTATCCTAACTTTAACGGGTATGGTGGCTAGTCTCGACGGTAAGCGCCTGATTAAGGACTCGGTTAGCGGTGATCCTAGCCATGGGGAAGCTTTAGGACGAGATTTAGCCCATAAAGTGCGCGATGCTGGTGCTGGAGAGATTTTAGCCGAGATTTTCGCTGAAGTGGGACGATAATCAGTGATTAGTTATCAGTGATCAGTCTTAATTAACTTTGGTTCGGTTGATAGTCTTTTCCACCGGGATGAGAGAATTGCTTTTCGGAGTCAGGAAATTGTGCAGGATGTGACGATTTTGAATTAAAACTAAAGTTGCGATCGCTAAGAGAAAATAACCAAAACCTTTTTGTAACTGTTTTGCGGACACAAACTGTCCCAGATAGGAACCGATAAGAGTACCGAGGGCAGCCGCAAAAGCAAAAGATAGGGTTAACTGCCAATCGACGCTAATATGACCTAAATAGCCCAGTAATCCGGCTACAGAATTGAGGGAAATAATCAGCAGGGAAGTTGCGATCGCTTGAACCATGGGGATTTTACCCAATAATACCAGTGCGGGAACGATAGCGAAGCCTCCCCCAACCCCAACTAATCCCGTCAGGACACCCACAGCAATTCCCTCGCTCATTAACCAGAGCCAGCAATATCGGCACACTGGTTGGGGGTAGAGAGTCAGATTTTTTTGCCGATCGCGGGCTTTATAATCAGGATTATCTATCTGTGTTGATCTACTAATCATAAAGGCTGCCGCTAGGAGCATTAGCGTGGCAAACAGGAGCATCTGGAAGGTGGCAGTGACGAAGGGTAATGTGGCTAATCTTGCTCCCAAAAAAGCCCCTACCATCGTCGCAGAACCGAAGATAAAAGCGATTTTTAAGTTAATGTTCCCTTTTTTCCAGTGGGGAATCGTGCCAAGTAAACTGACACTACCGATGACGAGAAGCGTCATAGCGATCGCCGATTTGGTCGGTACTCCCATCACATAGACTAGAATCGGTAATGCTAGTACAGAACCTCCTCCTCCTAGCAATCCCAGACTAATCCCCGTACAAACGGCTAATAAATGTCCAATTAACCAAGTCATTTCAGTTATCAGTTATTTTAGCTATCGGTCGTCGGTCGTCAGGAGATACGGTGATAGGGTTTTAGGGTGTTGGGGTGGTCACTGCGTGCGCGTTGCGGGGGGTGTTAGGGTGTTGGGGTTTTAGTTGAAATTCCCCCACTTCCCCACTTCCCAATTCATAATTTATAATTCACAATTTATAATTCCCACACCCAACCCCCTATTTCCCCCGATGGGGTTGATTATAAGGAAGTTTAGCCAGAAGCATAGCTAAAGCACAGGTATTACTAATCCCCGCAAAAACTAGACCAGAACCGACAAAACCGCTTAAAATTAGGAACCAAGGCGAGAGAAAGGCTCCTAATACTGTTCCAAGTACAACTAAGGAACCAGCAACAATCTGCACCTGACGGAATAGACTAATTGGCGCATTTTGGTCTTTTTCGGTGGCATAACCCGCACTTTTCCAAGTATTTAAGCCGTTTTTTAGCTGGGCAACTTGGCTAAATCCTGCCACAATCAGTTTTTGTGCCGCTACAGTGGATCTGCTGCCAGAATTACAATAGAGAACTAGGGTTTGATTGGGGTCAAAAGCGATCGAATTAGGGTTAAAACTGGAAAGTGGTACTAATTTCGCCCCTGGAATGCGATTGCTGGCGTACTCCCCCGGTTCTCGCACGTCAATTAAGCAAACTTCTCGACGCTCAATTAAGTTTTTTAAAGTATGGGCATCAAATTCTAGTAATTTTGCTTGATTTGTGGTATGGGTCATCGTTAATCTCCTGAATAGATTTTTAAGCTAAAACAACTCCTAAATTACCGCAGCCTTGGTTAGCGGGAACTGCCTCCATGATCTTTTTGGGATCGGGTAAATTAAGATTGTTCATAAACTCGATAAATTGTCTGCGGTTACGTCCGACAAAACGAGGATTGTATTGTTTTTCTTCGGCAATGGTGGAGACAGTTAAACCGCGATAGTCGTGGCCGGGATAAACTAGGGTACTATCGGGGAGAGTGAAAAGTTTTTGCGTGACCGAATCAAAGAGAGTACCAGCATCGCCGCTTTGGAAGTCGGTACGACCACAACCCCGGATAAATAGGGCATCTCCTGTCAAAATATGACTGTTATTGACTAAATAGGCTAGATGACTATCGGTGTGGCCGGGAGTAGCGATCGCTTTGATAGTGATATTTCCTAGTAATAATTCCTCTCCATCCGTCAGATGGCGATCAGCACAGGCTACTTGAGCATTTTCGGGAACTATACCCAGACAGCCTGTGATTTGCCTTAATTTTCCAGTTCCTGTGACGTGATCGGCGTGAATATGGGTTTCTAAACAGTATTTTAGCGTTAATCCTAGCTCCCGTAATTGCCGATCATCCCTTTCCACCTGTTCCCGCACTGGATCCACCAATACCGCTTCCTTGCTGACGGGATCGGCAATCAAATAAGTATAAGTGCTGGTTTCGGGATCGAACATCTGACGGAATAGCATGATTTCTGACTCCCTTTGTATAACTTTATGACTATACTACCATATAATTATGAATTTGGAGGAAACCTCTAGCAGGATTAATTTTTTGGCTGCATCTCACTGTCGAGTCAAGGGCCAAAAATACAAATAAAGCGAGAACTGTCGCTCTTGCAGTTCCCGCTCTATTATTGTTGTATTGTTGGAGTATCTAACCCCCAAATATTGAGTTAAATTAGTACAACTCTTCTTCTTTGTGGGTGACGATCACACAGTCAGAAGTAGGATAGGCGACACAGGTGAGGACATAACCCGCTTTAATTTGATCGTCATCTAAGAAAGATTGTTCAGACTGATCAACGCTACCAGATTCGATTTGACCAGCGCAACTAGAGCAAGCACCAGCACGGCAAGAAAAGGGTAAATCTAATCTTTGTTCTTCTGCTGCCTCGAGAATATATTCATTATCGGGAACATCAATTGTATGGTCGCCATCGGGTGTTTTCAGGGTGACTTTATAAGTGGTTGTCTTTATTTTCTTTGCCATAGGTTGTTCCTCAGTCTCAAAATACCTTTTCTCGCCGTTTAGAATGAACGGGTCGAATGAGTTTCCTTTCTGAATACTACGCGAAAATTTACCCAGCTTCACTTAGCATTAGTAATCACAGCCTTAAATAAACTTAAAATAATATTTACTTATCACTTTAGCAGATTAGCTGTTTAATTAAAAGTTGATACAATAGCCTTGTCTCCTAAAACAAGAGTCTGCATAGCCCATCCCTCTCTAATGCATTAAAAAGGGTTGATTCGGGGAAATAGGGCAAAGAGCGTCAGCAGACAACTGAGAACGCACCAAACCGAAGAAAATCTAGTAGAAGCGATTTGGCTACAGTTAACAACTCTTTTGAGCAGATTTGATGGGATGGCGAAAAGTTTTCTTGTGGTTAAAAGACTGTTAAAGTTTTTTGTAAATTTCAATTATTGAATTTTCCTAACCCTAAAAAATACGATACCTTTTCACATTTTATTTAGGGATGCTATAGCTAACAAAGTTAATCCGAGTAGGGATTGGAAATTGTACTCATCACTATTTAAATTGTCATCATCATGATCTAATCAGTTTTATTTGAAGACATAAACAAGTCATTAAGAGATTTAGCAAAATTCTAGCGAGTCAGTTTTGGTAACTGCATAATGATATATTGTCTTAAGCGATCGCAGCTTTGAGCCAGTGCATTAACAAACAAACTATAATCCGCTGGACAGCATTTCTCATAATTTGGACTGCCTAGGGGAAATTTTAGTACAAATGCTAGGACTTGCCACTCTGGTACTCATTGAGATAGTCAACAGCTGATCGCAGCCACTTCTTTTTTACCATATTTTGCTACACTTCGCTTCCCATAGGGATTGTAGGCTTCTTTGTCACCCTGTCAGAGTTAAGAGCAAAACAGAGACAGAAGCGAAGCTCAACCCGATGATTAGCTAATGCTATCCCTAAACATCTTCTAATGCTGCTTTTGAGGAGGAGAGCGGTTGCTAAAGCCTCTATAATAAGTAGCCATAGAGATGCCGACAACTGCCCCTGTCGATAGCGAATAAGGAGAAAAAAAACCCAGTGTTTGTCCTCAAAGGTTACGAGTATTTTCTAGGATTTCTGCTCGCTTGCAGTTTAGTACCAATCCTATCCCTAACGGCCTCCAAAGTCCTGCGGCCTAGTGGTGGCGGTCCGGAAAGACGCACCACCTATGAATCGGGGATGGAACCGATCGGCGGTGCTTGGATTCAGTTTAACATTCGTTATTATATGTTTGCCCTCGTTTTCGTGGTTTTTGACGTGGAAACGGTCTTTCTCTACCCTTGGGCGGTAGCTTTCAATCAATTGGGCCTATTAGCTTTTGTAGAAGCATTGATCTTTATTGCTATCCTTGTGGTTGCTCTCGTCTATGCTTGGCGGAAAGGAGCCTTAGAATGGTCATAACCGCTATAATTTTCCTGATTTTTGACTTTTGATAAGAGGATAACCCGATGAGTCCCAACCCTACCAGCGAATTTAAGCAAATTATCGAACAACAAAGCGAAAAAATCCTCAATCCCATCGAACGCACCAAAGTTACCCAGGATTTATCGGAAAATGTCATTCTCACTACCGTTGATGATCTGTATAACTGGGCGCGTTTGTCAAGTCTTTGGCCGATGCTATACGGTACAGCCTGCTGTTTTATCGAGTTCGCGGCCTTGATTGGTTCCCGTTTTGATTTCGATCGCTTTGGTTTAGTTCCCCGTTCTAGTCCCCGGCAAGCCGATTTAATCATCACTGCCGGTACAATCACCATGAAAATGGCCCCCGCTTTGGTGCGTCTGTACGAAGAAATGCCGGAACCTAAATACGTTATCGCCATGGGTGCCTGTACGATTACGGGGGGAATGTTCAGCAGTGACTCCACCACCGCAGTCAGAGGGGTAGATAAACTTATCCCCGTGGATGTCTATATACCCGGTTGTCCCCCCCGTCCGGAAGCGATTATCGACGCGATTATTAAACTGCGGAAAAAAGTCGCTAACGAATCTATTCAGGAACGTGGGACTGTCCTCCAGCAAACCAATCGTTATTACAGCACGACCCACAAAATGCAGGTCACGGAACCGATTCTTACGGGTAAATATCTACAATCGGCCACCCGTCAAACACCTCCGAAAGAGTTACTAGAAGCCACTGGTATGCCTGTTCCCCCCGCTCTTTTGACCATGAAACAAAAGGAAGAAATCTAAATGACTGAAGAAACCACAGCTATTGTGCAAGCTGGCCCCACTTCGATTTGGTTAAGCGAAAATGGTTTTGATCATCAAGCTTTAGAAGCTGACCATAGTGGTGTGGAATTGATTAAAGTAGAAGCAGACTTTTTAATTCCTCTGGCCACTGCTTTATTCGCTTATGGCTTTAATTATCTCCAATGTCAGGGCGCTTACGATTTGGGACCGGGTAAAGAATTAGTTAGTTTCTATCATCTGGTCAAAGTAACCGATAATGTCGATAGTCCTGTGGAAGTGCGCTTAAAAGTCTTTCTTCCTAGAGATAATCCCCGGGTTGCTTCCGTTTACTGGATTTGGAAAGCCGCTGACTGGCAAGAACGAGAAAGTTATGATATGTTCGGCATTATTTATGAAGGACATCCCCACCTGAAACGGATTTTAATGCCGGAAGATTGGGTCGGTTGGCCTCTACGCAAAGATTACGTTTCTCCCGAATTCTACGAACTACAGGACGCTTACTAAGTCGAGAATTTAATCACTAATTAGGTTATTTATCCTATGGGGTTGGAAGATATTTCTAGCCCAATTTTTTTTTGATACTAAATCCGTTGAGTATAGGCTACATATCAGGAGAGGCACTCCTGCAAAACGGAGAATAAATAATCAGTTCTTAATAACAGGATTTAGTATTACTTAGCCGAGAAAATCCTCGATCGCCTGTATCGTCTCTTCCGGTGCTTCTTCCGGTAAAAAATGACCACTGGCGATCGCCTGTCCCGTCACTTGATTAGCTCGCTGCTGCCAAAGAGCGATCACATCGTATTGACGTGCAATGAAACCTTTTTCTCCCCAAAGAACCAAGAGGGGGGAGGAAATTTTCTGGTCTAAATCCTGACGATCATGCTCTAAATCGATGGTAGCGGCGGCCCGATAATCGGCACAGGTGGCGGTTATCGTGCTTAAATCTCGAAAACAACGCCGATATTCCCCCAAAGCTTCCTCTGTAAAAGCGCTAAAATCTCGGCCCCAACTTTGCAAGCAATGTTGCAGATAATAATCGGGATTAGCGGCGATCAGGGTTTCGGGAAAAGGGGAAGGCTGAATCAAGAAAAACCAATGGTAGTAGGCAGTGGCAAAAGTTTGATCAGTAGCCTCGTACATCGCCAGCGTTGGGGCTATATCGAGTAAAACGAGTTTTTTGACCTTTTTGGGAAAATCAAGGGCGAGACGGTGGGAAACTCGCGCCCCTCGATCATGGCCGATTAGAGAAAACTCCGGATAACCCAATTTTTCCATCAGCAACACCTGATCTAGGGCCATCACCCGCTTGCAATAATTGCTAGAATCTTGTAGGGGTAGGGGTTTATCGCTATCCCCGTAGCCGCGCAGATCCGTGGCAATCACCGTAAAATTAGCCGCTAATCGGGGGGCGATTTTATGCCACATTTGATGGGTTTGGGGATAACCATGGAGCAAAAGCAGCGGAAAACCGCGCCCACCTTTGATACCATTGATAGTAATGCCATTAACTTCTAGTTGAAATTTCCGAAAATTTGTCAGCATTTTTGCTTCCTGTCACCTTAGGGGGATATAATTGCATCATCCGGCAAAAGTAGCCCGATCAGTAAAGTTTTTTCACTATGGCTCCTCAAGCCACTGCTTTTCTGGTAGATTAAAACCATTAGGTTGCTCAAAAACCAGCGAGTTAAGCAGTAATTTGATTATGATCTCGATTATCTATTCCGATGAATTTCTCGATCACGACACAGGTATTTACCATCCCGAAAAAGCGGCGCGTTTAACGGCAATTGTCGAGGCTTTAAAACAAACAGAATGGCAGTCAAAACTAACATGGCATTTACCCACACCGATCGAAATTCGTGACGAAGTAATCCCTTTGATTAAACAAGTTCATAATCAAGATTATGTTGATAGATTGCGGCGAATTTGTCAACGGGGCGGGGGAAGATTGGATGCAGATACTCCCGTTTCTGCCCGTAGTTACGATGTGGCATTACTAGCGGTTAGTGGCTGGTTAGATGGAATCGATCGAGTCTTATCTACTGGCGATCCTGCCTTTATTTTAGCCCGTCCACCCGGACATCATGCCACTTCTAATTATGGCATGGGTTTCTGTCTGTTTTCTAATGCTGCTATTGTCGCCTATTATGCTTTAGAAAACAAAAGAGTGCAAAAAGTAGCGATTCTCGATTGGGACGTACATCACGGCAATGGCACCCAGGATATAGTCGAAAATCATCCCCAGATTGCCTATTGTTCCCTCCATCAATTTCCCTTTTATCCCGGCACGGGAGAAGCGAAAGAAAAAGGTGAGTTTAATAATGTTTTGAATATTCCCTTATCGGCGGGAAGTACGATTAAACATTATCAAGAACATTTTGAGGGGCAAGTCATCCCTTTTCTGAAAAATTTTCAACCGGATTTAGTGATTGTTAGTGCTGGATATGATGCCAATCAAGCGGATCCTCTGGCGGGAATTTGTTTACACCCACAGGATTATGGAATTTTAACGAAATACCTCTTAACTCTCAATAAACCGCTGCTTTTCGGCTTAGAAGGTGGTTATGATTTAGAAACTTTAGCGGCTTCCGTCGTCACCACCTTAGAAGCTTTGCTCTGATCCTAATCTGGGTAATCGTTACATTTCTTTAAAAAGATTGCTAACAAAGCGATCTAATGCGGTAAGGTAAACGATCGATAGAAAAAACCCTTGACCTAGTTGCCTTTTAAGATTATGAACTCCCTTGCGCCACACCTAAAAGCCAAAGCTCTCAAACCCAATAGTCGTCGTCCTGCCAAAGAATTGTGTAGCGAGTGCGGACTTTGTGACACTTATTACATTCACTATGTTAAAGAAGCTTGTGCTTTTCTTAATCAACAAATCGCCGATTTAGAAGCAGCAGCACACGGCAAAAGTCGCGACTTAAATCAGGAAAATGATCTCTATTTTGGTGTTCATCAAGAGATGATGGCTGCCAAGAAAAAACAAGCTATTCCCGGGGCGCAATGGACAGGAATCGTCAGTACAATTGCCTGTGAAATGCTCGATCGTGGTTTAGTAGAAGGGGTGGTTTGTGTGCAGAATACCGCCGAGGATCGCTTTCAACCGCAACCGATTCTCGCCCGTACCACTGAAGAAATTCTCGCCGCTAAAGTCAATAAACCGACTCTTTCTCCCAATTTATCAGTCCTAGAAGAAATTGAGAAATCGGGCATGAAACGGTTATTAGTTATCGGAGTTGGTTGTCAAATTCAAGCCCTAAGAGCAGTAGAAAAAAAATTAGGTTTAGAAAAGTTATATGTCTTAGGAACTCCCTGCGTCGATAATGTCACCCGCTCAGGACTACAAAAGTTTCTAGAAACCACCAGTCGTTCCTCAGAAACCGTGGTTCACTACGAATTTATGCAAGATTTTCGGGTACACTTTCAACACGAAGACGGCTCCATCGAAATGGTTCCTTTTTTTGGATTAAAGACTAATAAGTTAAAAGATGTTTTTGCCCCTTCCTGTATGACTTGTTTTGATTACGTTAACTCCCTTGCCGATTTAGTTGTGGGCTATATGGGTGCGCCTTTTGGTTGGCAATGGATTGTGGTTCGTAATGATACGGGTAAGGAAATGTTAGAGTTAGTTAAAGATCAATTAAATACCCAAGATGTTATGTCTAGTGGTGATAGAAAACAGGCGGTACAAAGTAGCATTCCTGCCTATGATAAAGGTGTAACCTTGCCGATGTGGGCGGCAAAAATGATGGGAGTAGTAATTGAAAAAATTGGGCCTAAAGGTTTAGAATACGCTCGCTTTTCCATCGATTCTCACTTTACCCGCAATTACCTTTATGTTAAACGTAATTATCCTGAAAAATTAGCAGCTCATGTTCCTGAATATGCTAAAAAGATTGTGGAACAGTATAAATTGCCTGATTAATTATTCACTTACTCCAGCGGGGTAATAAAGAAAAATTACCCCGCTTTCTTAACATTTTTAGCTGATTTGTACCTTTCTTAAGAATAATATAATAATGCTAAATTGTTGAAGGAAGATGTTACAGAGGCTCAATAAGCATCTTTTCGATGAATACTACTCAATATGATAATAAACATTTCTTGATCTTGAATTCTATAAATGATGCGATAATCCCCTATTCTAATTTGGTAGGTGCCATCATATCCTTTGAGTTTCGTGTCAACGGTACTGTTGGGCAAACAGAAACAGACCCAAACGCCTTGGGAGAGTTCGGCAAGAAAGATTTTCAGTGGAGACATTGAGAATCTAAGTTGTCTCGTTGAACAAGGAATTTCCGATCGCCAATCAGTGTTGGACGGGTGTAATTTCAGCTATTCAGTCATTATGAGGGTTATGACATTTTTGGTGGGGGTGCTAAAATCTGCTTCTAGCATCAAAATGAGAATTGCTGTCAAGAATCCCCCGTCAAAGCGTAGCTTGACGGGGGAAGTATGTCAATAAAGTTCTTCAGCCAAAGCTAAGACACGCTGATATAGCTGGGAACTGACACGAAAACCAGCTTGGCTGATCAAGGTATCCATAACAGGTTGAACTTGAGGGATGAGGCTTCTTTGTTTGGCAACGAGCAGAATGCCCAGAATACCAATTATAGACAGCCCTAGCCGCAGGGCTTCTTGCCGCCCTAAGCGTTCATTGATGAGCAGCTCAAGTGCCAAGGCTATTGCATTCGCTTCTCCAGCATCTAATCCTCGTTCTTGCTGAAGCTGGTTAACGAGTTCGGAGTTGGTGAGGGGTTGGGGTTGAATCCAGCCGACTTGGAGAATGGCTGGAATGATGGGATTGCTTGCGGCTGCTAGTTCCCTAGCAACAACGTCTGGAATGATAACGGTTTGGTAAATTGACTCTAGCAACCAGAGATGATCGACGATCGCCAGATTGGAGAGGGCAGAGGTATCGCTGACCACGATCATAGCCAGCCTCGATCGCGCAGATGCTGAACATCCTGCTCAAAGTCTTCTACATCGTAGTGAACACAAATACCGCGATCTGACAGCAGTTTTTGAAAGTCCATGACTTCTATCCCGGCAATCTTACTGGCGCGACTGAGGGAAATCCGCTCTTGCTGAAACAGTGCAATGGCAATCTCCCGAAGCCAGTCGCCTTGGTTAAAGGTTTCGGCTTGGCTGAGGTTATCAGGTAGGTTCAGGGCAATTTGCATTGACACATCCTCACGCATATTTGTTTCTAGCCTGCCATATCTCGGTTAAAGCTTTTTCAATCTCTGATCTTTGCAATTTTACCATGTCCATAATAGGGGATTCCTTGAACATCTCATCGTCGCGTGGACTATAGCGCCGGTTTCCATACTCATCAAGTGCTGGTATCCCCCATGCTTCAGTAATAGGTTCTCCTTGTAGTTGTATAATATGTCCATAAAAGACCGTACAATATTCCATATAAACATGAGCATCAAGACTATAATCATCTGCTTTTTCGATTCCATTTTTAAGTCTTAAATACTGCTCTGTAAATTGTTTTTTTTGACTTATAGCGGTATGCAGTCGAATGAGGTATAGTGCAACAAGCTATGAGTCAGTCTAGGCAAGACTTTGTCTGTATCTCACTCAAGCGAATACCGCTATAGTAATTGAAAATAATAACCAGGTCTTCTAATATCAATAGAATTCTCCTGCTCCTCGATACTATGAATACGAAGTAACACAAAATATTTGTTGCCATCAAAATATTGGGGGTAAACTTTATAAGATTTATAAGAGATTTCACGAACTATTTGTGATATTGAACTTCCTAGCCCTAAAAATCCTCTTGCATATTCCACTTCCACTTTTTTTTCGATGGAATTACCATATATTAATTGTCCAAACTCCTCAAGAATTTCGGGGATTAGGGAGGAGAAATGATGCGAAATTCGGTTATTTTGTGCTTCCTGTGTCATTAAAAAGCTTTGTCTCGCCCGTTCGGCTCTTTCCTTTCCTTTGCTTTGTTGTATCGACACTGATTTTCACGACCTTCAGCTTCCGCTAGCTTACGCACTTCTTTTTAAGCTTGCATTTTTCTAATATCTTCAAAACTTGACATGATGAATCCTGTAGAATTGAGTCTGATCGCTAATCTATTTTATTGCGCTCGCTCGATAGAGTCAACAAGCTTGAGCAATTCGTGATTCACTTGGGTTGGCTAGATCGCTGGAGATGCCTAATGGCCAAATTGAGCGGTATGTGATCGCGTTTTGGCTCAACAATATAGAGATTCAATTAACGTAACGGTATAGAATCCCGTGATTTGGTTGATGGCGACTTTACAGGAGGATGGCAATGAAATTAGCTGAACTGATACCATTTTTCTTTATTGGTAGCAGGCATAACCGGGTGCATCTCATATTTGTGAATTTCTCTCACTTAGGGTGAGCAGCAGAAGTTGTTCAAAGAGGGCGAAGGCAATTCGCCCCTACAATAATATGATTGCGCCAATGGCAGGGGCGCACCGTGGTCAGTGAGTTTATCGAACTGCGTGCGCCCAAATGTAGTATAGACATTTATACAAAATTGAGATGCACCCAATTCACACTCTGGAAAGAGGGAAAACCAGAACAAAAAAGGGGGAAATATCTGTAATTAATTCTGTTGGGGTATTTAGAAAGGAATATCGTCTAAATTTTCCTCCACTGGTGTGTCGCTAGGTTGCCAAGCGGAAGGATTAGAAAGTTCATAGGATGCGTCGTATTCAAAATCCCTGGTGGAGACAGGTGCGACGGGTTTTTCCACCGGGGTTTTATTCGATTTGTCGGTATTGATTGGTACGACTTTTTCTGGAGTTGGGGCTGTTATTTCACCGCTGCTCATGCTGCCGTCAAGATGATAGAGATGACTAATAACTAATTCGGCCCGTTTTTCCTTAAAACCTTCGGGACGATCGATCATCTGTATGGAGAGACGACCTTCCAAAATTACCCGATCGCCTTCATTATAGTTCTGAGCGACTTCTGAGGCTAAATTTCCCCAAGCTACGGCCTTTAAATTAGCTGGGGTTGCCTCGGCACGATTGGGGGAAAACTCGACTAACATTTGAGCGTAGGGAGTTTGATTATCTTGGGTATAACGTAATTCGGGACGACGGACAATTTTAGCCATTAAAATGCAACTGTTCATGGTCGAAAATCAGTCTGAATTTTTCTAATAGCACCATTGTACTGAAAAAGTACAATGATCACCACTGTGGAGGTTAGGGAATTTTATGGGACTCTGGTTAAGAAAAAATCTCTTTAACACTTGGTACAACGTCATCTTAACCCTTGCGGGTCTATTTCTCTGCCTCTGGGGGGGCTTAAGTTTTCTCGATTGGGCGATAACTCAGGCAAAATGGGCTGTAGTGACGGAAAATCTCGGTTTATTCGTAGTCGGTCGTTATCCAGAGCAGTCAATAGGACGGATTTGGCTGATTTTAACGATAATTGCGGCTTTATCACTGTTTTCTTGGCAATTAAACCGGGGTCGCTTCCCCGATTGTCCCGCTTTTCTCCGACGCTGGTGGGGATTGATTTGGTTATTGACTTTACCTTTAATTGCTTGGTTACTATTGGGGGGATTATTTTTAAAGGCAATTCCCCTTGATGATCTCAGTGGTTTAATCTTAACTTTATTAGTAGCGATCGCAAGTATGATTTTATCTTTCCCCTTGGGGGTATTATTGGCCCTAGGAAGACAGAGTGAATTACCGGCAATTCGTTGGCTATCTATTGGCTATATCGAATTATTGCGCGGTTTACCTTTGTTGGGAATTTTATTCATGGCTCAGGTGATGTTACCTTTAATTTTACCCGCCGGAACCAGACCGGAACGGGTGATCAGAGCGATCGCCGGATTTACCCTTTTTGCGGCAGCCTATCTGGCCGAAAATGTCCGGGGTGGTTTACAAGCGATTCCCAAAGGTCAAATTGAAGCGGCCAAAGCCTTGGGTTTAAAACCGATTTTCGTTTTATTATTGATCGTTCTACCCCAAGCTTTAAAAGCGGTCATTCCTGCTATTGTTGGTCAATTTATCAGTTTATTTAAGGATACTTCCCTACTGGCGATCGTGGGACTGGTAGATCTCTTGGGTATGGCAGGATCGGTTTTAGCTAATCCGAAATTTATCGGCAATTATCCAGAAGTTTATCTATTTTTGGCGTTTATTTACTGGATTTTCTGTTATTCTATGTCCCTAGCCAGTCGTAGGTTAGAACAGCGTTGATTAGGGTGCGGGAAGTTTTATCAGTGAACAGTGAAAAGTAAACAGTAAACTGAAAACTCCCATCTGATCACTGATTACTGATCACTGATCACTGATAGATGGCTACCTAGCTTTTTGTCATAAATATTGATATTATTTAACAATCAGCAGCAATTTATGGTAAGTATATTTATTTAGGAGAGCGAGAAAATGGCTGGATTCTTTGGACTGTTTGGCAATAAGACGAAATACGTCGATGAACCGATGGATACTAGCGCACCGGAACCGAAAGAGGCTTTTTACTTGGAACCCGATGACGCTAAAACTCTCGGTAATATCGACTTTATGCGGACACCGATCACGATCCGACGTACTTTCCCGAAAACTGCCTCGAATAAGAAGGGTGGCGAATCGATTAAACAGATTTCTTCTATGGAAGTCAGCAAAGTCACCGATAACGGTATTGTGGCAAAATCGGCCACTTCCGAGGCTAATAGTAACGCTAACGCTACTAATGATAACGTTCGTCGCGCTAACGATGACAATATCAATCCTTTCCTGAAAATGGCCCGCGAAATCAAGAAATAGTATAGTAAGGGGAGCATTGGCTACCCTTGAGATTAAACCTTGGTGGGGAAAGCCCACCTTTTTTTATGACCATTATTAACGGAAAAACCAAATTATTAGGCGTAATCGGCGATCCCATCGGCCATACTCTTTCTCCCCCCATGCACAATGCCGCTATCGATGCCTTGGGGCTAAATTATGTTTATCTTCCCCTCCCGATCGCCCCGGAAAATTTAGCAACTGCGATCGCTAGTTTGTCCGCCATCAATCTACAGGGTTTTAGCGTCACGATTCCCCATAAATTAGCCATTATTCCCTTATTATCGCAAATTACCGAGAAAGCAAAGCTAGTAGGTGCAGTTAATACCGTCTGGCGCACGGAAACCGGCTGGCAGGGAACGAATACCGATGTGGATGGCTTTCTCGCTCCCTTGAAATCCCTTGACAAAGATTGGAGTCGGGTGAATCCAGTTATTTTAGGTAATGGCGGTGCTACCCGGGCGGTAGTGGTGGCTTGCGCCCAGTTGGGTTGTGGCAAAATTCATGTGGTAGGACGCAATCAAAAGAAATTAGATCCTTTTAAAGAAAGTTGGGCTAATACCAGCCTCTATGACCTCCTAGAAGTGCATAGCTGGGACGCATTA
This sequence comes from Microcystis aeruginosa W13-11, assembly GCA_009995705.1. GTDB lineage: Bacteria > Cyanobacteriota > Cyanobacteriia > Cyanobacteriales > Microcystaceae > Microcystis > Microcystis aeruginosa_F. The sequence goes on along the minus strand of JAADBR010000084.1, from coordinate 27,423 downwards.
GAGGGGATGCTATCCAGCACAGAACTCCTGATTAATTCTACCCCCATCGGAATGTACCCCCAGGGCGAACAATCCCCAGTTGAGTTAGAATTATTAGACCTTTTGCCCTCATCGGCGATCGCCTACGATCTGATTTATAATCCCCGGCCGACCAAATTTCTCCGGTTGGCCCAAACTAGAGGGATGAGAATTATTGATGGGTTAGAAATGTTAGTTAATCAGGGAGCGATCGCACTAGAAATCTGGTTAGGTCAACCCGTCCCCGTCTCGGTCATGCGGGAAGCTTTGTTGAAACAATTCTAAATGCTAAAATCCTATTTCTGGCTTGATTTATGACCCCTTCTAGCTCCTTTTGGAAAAATCTTAATAACTCGATTCTAGTGCGCTATCTATTATTATTTGGTTGTGGCTGGAGTCTGATTGTCTTAATTAACTATTTCTACGGGACGATCGCTATTTTTACAGGTTCAGCGATCCTGGCTGCTCTATTAAATTATCCCGTGGTTTGGTTATCTCGTTATCTACCGAGAGGACTAGCCATTACTATTACCACCCTAGTAGCTTTTATCCTCCTATTTAGATTAGTCACAGGCATAGGATTAGAAGCAGTTAGTCAGGGGAAAGGACTACTATTCAATCTTAGCGATGCCCTGGGTCAACAAAATTTTTTACCCTTTAAAGACTTTCTTGAACGATTGGATTTGAATAAAATGGTGGGAACCCTACAAACTGGTTTAGCCACGGGTTTATCGGTCGTACAAGGAGTTTTTTCCAGTGTCTTTACCGGCGTTTTCGGTGCGGTGATCAGTGTTTATATGCTCATTGATGGGGATAAACTTTGGCGAGGTTTTTTGCAACTTCTCCCCCCAGCATACCGGGAGCGTTTTGCCACGTCTTTTCGACAAAGTTTTCTGGGATTTATTCGCGGGCAACTGTTATTAATGCTCTTTTTATCGGTGACGAGTTTCTTGAGTTTTTCCCTATTAGGAATTCAATATGGGCTAATTTTGGCGGGTATTCTTGGTGTTATCGATGCTATCCCGGGTATCGGGGCAACCCTGGGCATTTTGTTGGTAACTATCTTGACTTTTACCTCCCAAGGATTAACAATTGCCGTCAAAGCTTTTATTGTCTGTGTTGTCTTGGTACAAATTCAAGATAATATTATTCGCCCTAAAGTTATGGGCAATGCCCTAGAATTAAACCCAGTAATTTTATTTTTATCCCTCTTTATCGGCGAAAGAATTGCGGGATTATTAGGGGTTTTTCTCTCCATTCCTATTGCCGGAATGATCGCGATCTGGATCAGTTACGGGGAAGAAAAACCAATAACAGATTTAGGGGAAAATCAGTTAGAAGAAAGTCAAGAGAATTAAGAGCCGATCCCCAGTCTCTACCATACAATTAGGGAAATTTGTTATCTACAAAACTCGATCGCTAAGTAGGTAGGCGTTAAAAGTCATCAGATTCCCCCGCCTATCGGCACCCCCCTCATCAAGGGGGGCAGGGGGGATCGAACCTAAAATCCATTTTTAATTCAATTATAACCAGCTACTTACCTATGGAAAACATAGATTTAAAGAAATCCTCGCCCCTCTTACTTATCTCACCGTTTTTTCTCTGGGGAACAGCGATGGTAGCGATGAAGGGTGTTATCCCCCACACCACCCCCCTATTTATGGCGGCAATTCGCCTTGTTCCCGCCGGAATGTTAGTTTTAATGGTAGCTTGGTTTTTAGGTCGTCCTCAGCCCAAAACCCTGCAAGCGTGGCTATGGATTGCCCTTTTTGCTCTGATGGATGGCACTCTTTTTCAAGGTTTTCTGGCATTGGGATTAAATCGCACCGGGGCGGGGTTAGGATCGGTGATTATTGACTCGCAACCCCTAGCGGTGGCTTTAATGTCCAGTTGGCTATTTAAAGAAGTTATCGGTGTCTGGGGATGGTTGGGATTGGGTTTAGGGATGGGGGGAATTAGTTTAATTGGCTTGCCCGATCAATGGTTTTATGACTTTTTTGGACAAAAAGCGGTAAATATTGACTTTAGCTGGCAGGAGTTACTAAATAGCGGCGAAATGCTCATGCTTTTGGCTTCCCTATCCATGGCGGTGGGAACAGTGTTAATCCGGTTTGTCTGTCGTCATGCGGATCCCGTCAGCGCCACTGGATGGCACATGATTTTAGGAGGATTGCCGCTATTGTTAGCTTCAGGTTTCACCGAATCCCATCAATGGCAGAATATAGATTTAAATGGTTGGTTAGCTTTAAGTTATGCCACGATTTTTGGGAGTGCGATCGCCTATGGAGTATTCTTTTATTTAGCCGCCAAGGGCAATTTAACCAGTTTGAGTTCTTTAACTTTTTTAACTCCGGTTTTTGCCCTCACTTTCGGGAATTTATTCCTTGGTGAGATGTTAAGTGTATTGCAATGGGTGGGGGTATCTTTAACCCTCGTTAGTATTTATTTAATCAATCAAAGGGAAAGAATCTCCCCACAATTGCGGGCAATTTTTGCTAATCTTTCCTCACTTATACCCAAAAGCAACTAACTCAAATTCCGTCCGAATTACCTCGACTCTGGCAAAATTTGCTTCTTGTAATTTCTGGTTAAGATTTTGAGAGGTAAAACCGGTTTTGTGAGCCATATAGGGCATCCCAGGCACTTCTGTTCCCATGCCGTAAAACATCCATAAAGCACGCACCGGACCACCGGGAGAGATATATAAAGGCTGATTTTCCATATCGCCTCTAGCGACAAATTCGGCGGCGGTTTGCATATCGGGAACTACGATCATCAAAAAGCCTTCGGGTTTAAGAATGCGTTTAAATTCCCCTAGGGCGATGGGAACTTCGTAATGATAAATATGTTCTAGATTATGACTAGAAAAAACCGCATCCACGGAGTTATCGGGAACGGCACTTAAATCGGTAATCGTTCCTAAAATATCGGGGTTAACAGCGGTATTAATATCGAGGCGAATTTCTTGCCAATTGCCATCGCGGAATAGTTGGGGTAGAGCTGCGGGATTATAGGGACCACAACCCACATTTAAAACCAGTTTTTTGGGGGATTTTAGCGGTGTTATCCCCCGGGGAGCATTCCAAGCTAATAAACAAATATTTTTGAAACCAAGCAAACCGTGATTAGCGACTTGATCATCTAAAATTATCTGGGCTTGGGGATGGGTTTTAGTAAAATCTTTTATTGCCTGTTGGAGAGCGGGATGCTGACATTTATTGATGATAATTAAAGCGGAATCAGACCAGAATTTTTGGGCTAAAAGTAAGGAGATAAAGAGCGATCGATAGTCTTCGGCGGCATCGTAGTAATAAACTCCCAGCTTTTCTTCACTGTTTAATTCTTCCAGATCATCGAAAAAGTTTTCCGTTTCTTGATCGCTTAAAAATAGCTGTTCTGATAGTTGAAAATCCTCCAAATCCTCAGATAATATAGTTAGTTTTTCTCCCGATGGATCGTATTTAAAAAAAGCTTCTACGCCATAACCGCAGCGATCCCTATTATTGCAGAAAGCGGCGACTAAACTACCGCGACGAAAACAACCCACTTGACAGTAAACCTCGTCTGGTTGCAGACAGGCAACGGCTAGATTGAGCAGGGGAAAGAGATTGCGATCGGGATAAGAGGCGGTTTTTTCGCTTAAAAGGGTTAATTGCTCGGAAATAGGCGACATTAGAGGCGATCCCCAATCCTGATACTGTTGGGGCAGTTTTTCTAAGAACTTCTGTAAATCCATACCTTGCTTTCCCGAAAACTATAATCCTTTCCCCATATCGTAAATCATCGTGCTTGTCATCAGGTCACAGACTTAATTGTGGAAGAGTGCTAATCTAAGTATTAGCTTATTAGGACGAGTGGAGGAGCTTCTGATATGCCCTACAACTGCTTCCAGATCAAATTTTGGGGAGTACGGGGGAGTATTCCCTGTCCGGGTTCGGAAACCGTTCGTTATGGTGGTAATACTTCCTGTGTGGAGATGCAAGTCGGTGGAGAAAGATTAATCTTTGACGGTGGTACGGGGTTACGCATCCTAGGACAGTCTTTGATGGCAGAAAGTCCAGTGAAAGCCCATTTATTTTTCACCCACTCCCATTGGGATCATATTCAAGGTTTTCCTTTTTTTACCCCTGCTTTTATCAGGGGCAATACTTTTAATATCTACGCGGTTCCCTCCCCCAACGGAGCAACCATCAAGCAAGCATTACATGATCAGATGTTACATCCTAATTTTCCCGTGCCTTTGCAGATTATGCGGGCTGATTTAAAATTTTATAATCTAGAAATGGGCGAAACCCTCCACTATGGCGATGTCAGCATCGAAACCCGTCCTTTACATCACCCAGGAGAAGCGGTGGGTTATCGGGTAAATTGGCGGGGTTTATCGGCAGCTTATATTACTGATACCGAACATTTTCCTAATCGCTTTGATGATAACGTTCTGGCTTTAGCCCAGCAAGCAGATGTGATGATTATTGATGCTACCTACACCGATGAGGAATACAACGATCCTAAGTATTCTAAGGTGGGTTGGGGTCATTCCACTTGGCAGCAGGTAGTCAAAATCGCTCAAGCAGCGCAAGTTAAGCAGTTAGTTCTATTGTAAGGATTCAGGTCATACAAAAAGCAGTCAACACGCTGAAAGCCTTAATTTTCGTGCTTATTGAGAATAAAACTGTTAGTTTAGCGAGTTCTGAGATTTTAGAAGCCGCTCTGTGACTGCATTTGAGACACCTGAATCCTTACGTTCTATTTCATCACGATCCCGCCCATAATGACGATTTTCTCGATCGCATTGGGGAACAGGTAAGAAAGATTTTCCCTGCAACTATTCTCGCCCGGGAAGGCCTCTCGATCGAACTGCGACCGGAAGTTCTCAGATAGATGCTCAACAGCTTATCCCCGTGAGCGGAGATAAGATAGAATGGTATAACTTGATCTGGGATTTTCTCTGATGCTATATTATCAAAATGTCCAATCAATCCTCACCTAACTCCACAGAAATACAAGCAATTTTTGATCAGATCGCTCCCGAATATGACCGACTTAATCAAGAATTAAGTTTAGGATTACACCGCATCTGGAAATTAATGACAGTCAAGTGGTGTCAACCCGAAAAAGGGGATTTTGCCATCGATATCTGTTGTGGTAGCGGCGACCTAACTAACCTATTATCAAAACAAGTGGGTAAAACCGGCCAAGTGATCGGACTAGATTTTTCCCCACAACAATTAAAAATCGCCCGTCAACGTTTTAGCGCCACTAATATTAACTGGATGGAAGGGGATGCCCTCAATTTGCCCTTTGCCGATTCTAGCTTTGATTGTGCCACTATTGGCTATGGATTACGCAATGTGGTCGATATTGCCCAATGTCTGGGGGAATTATACCGAGTCCTCAAACCCGGTGCTAAAGCGGCGATTCTGGACTTCCATCAACCCACCCAAACCATCGCCAAATTATTCCAAAACTGGTATCTCGATCATATCGTCGTTCCCGCTGCCGAGCGCTACGGTTTAACTGACCAGTACGCTTATATTAGTCCCAGTATCGATCGCTTTCCCCAGGGCCGAGAACAGGTAAAATTAGGCTATCGGTCAGGATTTTCCAGCGCTGTTCACTATCCACTCCTAGCAGGACTGATGGGAGTGTTAGTCTTGAAGAAATAACCTACTGAAATTTCCGTTTATTTTTTGCTGCTAAATTGAATCTCCCTACTCTTTGGACATGGATATTACCGCCGATCGCGGGGGCAATTATTGGCTATTTTACGAACGATGTAGCCATAAAAATGCTATTTCGTCCCTACAAGGCGATTTATATCGGTAAGCGTCCTCTTCCCTTTACCCCGGGGCTAATTCCTCGCAATCAAGATCGATTAGCTGTCCGGGTATCGGATACGATCATGGGTTCCCTGTTAACCCCCGATGAACTACAAAAACTGGCTAAACGACTCCTCGACACCGAAAGGGTACAGGGGGCAATACTCTGGCTGTTACAATTAGCTTTAAAACAAATCAAAGGCGATCGGCAAGCAAAAACCGCCGAGATTTTGGCGGCGATTCTTCACGATTTATTCGGGGAATCTTTAGCAAGATTACTAAAAGTTTTAGCCCGACGGCAGGACTTTTTAGAAAAACAGATCAATCAAATTTTTGATCGCCTAGTCTTAGAATTTTTTCTCAGTGAACAACAGGCGCGACAATTCTCCGATTGGCTATTAGAAACTGTCCTACCCCCCGATATTATCCGTCTAGCCTTAATCGATTTTTTAACCGATCGCAATATTCAAGTTATCGATGAAGGATTTCGAGAAAAAACCAGTGGAACCTATTGGGTAGTAGCCAATTTATTCGGTTTACGCAATGCCCTCGCTCGTTTACGCACTTTTTGCCTTGATGAAAAGGATTTAGCTAATACCAGAATCAAAGAATTATTACTATCTTTAGAGATGCGTAATCGTCTGAAAAACTGGTTACAAAGTATCTCTTTGCAAAATTTACCTATCTCCACCGTCAGACAATTGCGTAAAACCACCAGAGACACGGTGCGAATTTATATTCAAGAAAGTGGCGAACAATTTCTGCAAGATTTTGGACAAACGATCGACTGGGATCAAATCGCTAATTTAATTATTAATCGTCTGCAATCTTCGGAGTCAATGACTACATCATTAGGGGTAATCAGTCAAGAGTTAGCGTTAATTTTAGAGCGTTATCTAGAGGAAGATTTAGAGAAATTAGTCGCCCAAATTATCCCGATTCTCAACATCGATCAGGTGATTCGCGATCGGGTGAATGCCACTTCCCCAGCTGATCTGGAAAATGCTATTCAAGGCATTGTTAAACAGGAATTACAGGGAATTGTTAATCTTGGTGGTATTCTCGGTCTTCTAGTTGGACTAATGCAAACAATTATTTTAATTGCACAGAATCCGGGGTAATAATTAGGGTTTGCTGAAAAAGTTTGTTGGTGGGGGCAGGGTGTGGGGTGTGAATTTTCCCCCTGAAAAAGCCTTAATCTAACAAGGTTTTTAGATTTATTTAGCAAGCCCTAATTAGGGTTTGCTGAATAAGTACGGGCGAAGCATTCGGGCAATAACCTATCGGTGAAGATGAAGACGCAAGGTTTTGAAGCACGATTCTCTCAAAATCTTGCACCTGTTTCGCGAGAAAAGCCACAAAACCCTTACCTTGCCTACATTTCACCTTTATTCAGCAAGCCCTAATTAGGTGGGTTAAACCAAGTTAACCCACCGCAATTATCCCGTTTATTGTTAAGGTAAAATCAAAAAACTTCCCTGACAGAAAAGAGTTTGATCGTCAAGAATAAAAGATTTAATCTCCACATCTTGGCCTAAATCGACGGTAAAAGGTTGCAAATCAATAGATAAATCTGGGGCTAAACCTTGCCATTGTCGGGGATTAATCCCTAGAGTGCGAGCATCTTCTAAGGCAATATCAGCGCTAAAAATTACTTCTGCACCTGTTTCTCTGTCGCCGAGAAGAGAGAAATAACCCTGATTTAAGAGAACATTTTTCCAGTTAAAACGCTGTTGTGAGATAATTTCTCTGGCGTTAACAATTCCGTTATTTTCTAGGGAAAAAATTAGTAAATCCGCAAAAGCATTAACCAAAATAGCCGAGGCGATCGAATTATTTAAATCCTGTTCGTTAATTTCCACCTCACCGCTAACCCGAATAGGTTCCAAAATTTTGAGGGGTTTCCCTCGCAAAACCTGCCCGATATTAAGACGAATATTTTCCCCTCTCAATTGCGCTTTACCTAGATGTAAACCCTGATAAATCGCTTTTCCTACGGCTAAAAATACCCCAGGGATGTAACCGCGCAAAATTTGCCGATCATGACCTTGCAGCTGCATTTCTAAATCTTCTATCTGTTCTACTTGCGTTCTTAAGAACAGACGTACTGCTGGCGGCAAAACCTTACTAATAATCTCACTTTGAGTATTGACCCACATAAACGTTATCTCACTCACTCCACAATGTTTCTAATTTTAACAGAAGTGGACAAGTGGCTTGATTTTCCTCAACATTTAGGAGAGTGGGGAGCGCCGGAGTTGGGAGCAGGGAGCGGGAGTTTGAGCATTTGTACTAAAATATCCAATACGCAGTTTTAATCCAATAAAGCTTAGATAAAAACTTCGCTACTTTCTTTTCACTGTTTACTGATTACCGATCACTGAAAAGCCGCTAATTTTTAGGTTTTTGAGGCGTTGAGGGAATTAAAACGAGGAGAAAGATAGGCGACTAAAATTCCAAGGGCAAAACCGATTAAATTGCGGAAAAGGGGCAGTAATTCACTGGTGCGAGTAACCACCGGTCCGATGCCAAAAGCAACAAAGAGGATGAACCAGAGGGGAGAGACAATTAAAACCCATTGCCAAGCGAAAACCTGTCCTTCTTTGCGAGGAATACCGGCAAAACCGAAGACTAAACCGCCGACAATTGAGGTAATTAAAGTTAAAATCCACTGTTCCCTCGGTAGGCCGGGGACTACCGCACAACCACCCTTAACTAAACAGCCTTTTACCGTGTCCAAAGATTGTACGATCGCGTTATTTTCGCCATTTTCCCGGACAAAATACATATTACCGAAACGGGCCTGTAATTCGATCCAAAAAGTGCGGGGTAAAAATTCATAGACGGCATCACCAATACTAAAAGATAGTAGATTACCGCCGCGACCATCGGCCACTAGGAGAATACTTTTATCATCTAATCCCCAGAAATTAATCACTGCCCGGCCGGGGCTGCGGTCATATTGGGTTAAAACTCGCATTTTCCAGCCGGTTTCCCCTTGAAATGTCTCGATATCTTGGATTAATGCCTCTTCCTGTTTTGCGGGTAGATAATTGGCTAAATCAACGATCGGAGTGGCTTGATTGGGCAGTAATTCGGGATTATTTACCGCTAGAGCTTGATTTGGGCAGATAATCCAACCAAGACAGCTAATGATACCAATGACAAGAGCGATCGAGATTCCTCGGCAAAAACGATTGAGCATAGCACTTCTAGACAATGAGAATTTTTTCAGCAAGGGTGTAGGCTAACTTTCAGTTTCTTTACACTTATTTACTTTATCTTAAGGGAATTCTCAACTTTAGTCACTCAGTTATCGGTCATCAGATGGGAGTTTTCAGTTCACTCTCCAGAAACTCAACTCAAGCTGATGAGGTCTCAACCAGTTGCACTAACCGGATCTTTTGCCAAAATGGAGTAAATATAGTAGCGGGGGGATGGTCAATGACAGCACAGGAAGTATTAAAGTTAATTCAACGGGCAAAGTACGAAAGAGCGAGGGAGTTGGATCTGTCCAACAAAAACTTAACAGAAATTCCCCCCGAAATCCCTCAACTCACCTCCCTGCAACACCTCTATCTCAGCGATAACCAAATCAGCGAGATTCCAGAAGCGCTCGCTCAACTCACCTCCCTGCAACGCCTCTATCTCAGCGATAACCAAATCAGCGAGATTCCAGAAGCGCATCAGCGAGATTCCAGAAGCGCTCGCTCAACTCACCTCCCTGCAACGCCTCTATCTCTACAATAACCAAATTAGCGAGATTCCAGAAGCGCTCGCTCAACTCACCTCCCTGCAAGTCCTCTATCTCAACAATAACCAAATCAGGGAGATTCCAGAAGCGCTCGCTCACCTCACCTCCCTGCAAGGCCTCTATCTCAGCAATAACCAAATTAGCGAGATACCAGAAGCGCTCGCTCACCTCACCTCCCTGCAAGACCTCGACCTCAGCGATAACCAAATCAGCGAGATACCAGAAGCACTCGGTCAACTCACCTCCCTGCAAGACCTCGACCTCAGCAATAACCAAATCAGCGAGATACCAGAAGCACTCGCTCACCTCACCTCCCTGCAAGACCTCGACCTCAGCGATAACCAAATCAGCGAGATACCAGAAGCACTCGCTCACCTAGTCAACCTGAAGCGATTAGTCCTCAAAAATAACCCGATTACCAACGTTCCTCCGGAAATTATTCGTCAGGGATGGGGTAAAGAAATATGGGATGATGGCAACCCGCAGGCGATTTTTAGTAAAAAAATATCGGATAATGGCAACCCGCAGGCGATTTTTAGTTATCTCAAGGATAAAGGGGAAAAACGCCCTCTTAATGAGCTTAAAGTTTTATTGGTGGGGGAGGGGGATGTGGGGAAAACTTCCCTATTAAAGCGGTTACTGCACAATACCTTTAATTCCGAAGAACCCAAGACCCCCGGCATTAATATTGCAAAGTGGCAACTGCCCCAAAAACCTGATATTCGCCTCAATCTCTGGGATTTTGGCGGTCAGAAAGTGATGCAAACCACCCATCAGTTTTTTCTGACTAAACGCAGTCTTTATCTGCTTGTCCTCGACAACCGCAAAAATGAACAGCAAAACCGTCTGGAATACTGGTTAAAACTCATTGAAACCTACGGAGGCAATTCTCCCGTGATTATCGTGGGTAATTGTACCGATGAAAATCCCCCCCAAGTTAAGATCCGCACCCTCCAGAAAAAATATCCCCAAATCACCAAGCTAATCGCCACTTCCTGTAAAACCGGTGTGGGAATAGAGCAACTTGTGCAGGAAATCGCCTCTCAAATCGATGCTATTCCCCATATCAAAGATTTATTGCCTAATAGTTGGTTTCAGATCAAAACTCAACTAGAAGCAATGCAAGAGAGTTATGACTTTATTTCCTACGAAAAGTATCAGGAAATGTGTCAGAAAGCCGAGATTAAAGAGGCCAGCGATCAAAAAAATTTAGTGCAGTTTCTCCACGATCTCGGTATTGTACTCAACTACCAAGATGATCCGCGACTGAATGAAACCAATGTCCTGAACCCGGAATGGTTAACTAGCGGTGTTTATGATATTCTCAATAATCACGATTTGACGGTGCAAAAAAATGGCATTCTTTCACTGCCAGATCTGCAAAATATTCTCAAACAACCCCAACATTATCCCGAAAATAAACGCCGATTTTTGATGGATTTGATGGGAAAATTTGAACTCTGTTTTCCCCTTGATGGTTACAGTCCCGCTCGCTATCTAATCACCGATCTTCTACCCATCGATGAACCAGATGTGGATATCTACGAAAACGCACCTTTACACTTTCAGTACCGTTATGATATCCTGCCCGGTAGCATCATTTCCCGCTTTATCGTCCGCAATCACCAGATGATCTATAAAACCATGCGTTGGCGTAGTGGTGTGGTTCTGACAATGGATCTTAATAAAGCTTTGGTGCGTGCCGACGAGGAAGATAACTACATCAGCATAAAAGCCCAGGGTTCCCGTGCTAGTGCGCTTTTAGCTATTATTAGGACAGATTTTCAGAAAATTCACGCTACTATCCCTAATTTGGCCGTACAGGAAAAGTTAGTGATTCGAGAATTGCAAGGGGAAAAACCCACCGGGGTAGAAGTTCCCGTCGATTATCTCTACCTGATAGAACTCGATCGCCAAGGCAGAGTGGAAGAACCTCTCCCCGGTTTGCGCGGCAAATACAATATCCGCGATATCTTAGAAGGGGTAGAATCTAAGAGAGAAAGAGCAAGAGATCTGGATATAAGGGAGGAACGTAGCCGCAAAAGCCGAGAAAATCGCCCTATGAGTCCCAAAATGCCAGAAAATACCAATCTCCTGAAACTTAGTCTCGCTTGGTTGCTGGTTTTAGCTGTGGTTGCTTTTATCTTTGCGGTGCTTGCCAAAACTGTGCCAGTGGTACAGTTTATTACCAGCGTTTTGGCAATTATTTTTATCTTTGCTCTTATTGTGATTGTGGTATTGCTCTTGATGGGTAAAATCAAGGAAACGACCTTCAATCAGTTTTTAGAGGGTTTTTGGCGATCTATCCCGATTTTTAAAGGACAAGAACCAAAAACCAACAACGATGACACCCCCCAAGAAACCCCCGAATCGGAGCAGTAAAGATTTGCCTACCACAGAAAAGTAACTTAGGCGAAAAAGTTTACAAATATTTATGGTTTGCTGAAAGAGTTTGTTGGTGGGGTTAAGATTCAGGATTCAGGAGTTGAGAGTTGGGGTTGTAGGGTTTTGGGGTTTCAGTTGAAATTCTCCTATCTCCCCACTCCCCCATTTCCCCAATTCATAATTCATAAATTCATAATTCCCCATCTGCTTAACTGCGTTTCCAAGTATTCCAAGCGACTTTAAAACCGATCAAGAGGCGACGGCTACCACGCTCGACCTTGCTGAGACCAGCTTTAGCACTACCGAGACTGCGATCGACTCCTTGAACAACTTGGCGGGTACTTTTGACCCCTTCATCGATATTGTCGGCTAATTCGCTGATTTCCGCCCCTGTCAGGCGAATTGCTTCTAGAGTCGGGGGAAATTCCCGATGGAGGGTATCGAATAATTTTTCGGCACTGCGGGCTGCCCGGGCTAACTCTTGCAGAGCAGGTAAAGCGGCGATGAAAACCGCCGTTAAACTAACGGCGACTAGCAGTAAAGAACATCCTAGCCAGAAAATAGGTTCGGTCATTTAATAGTGATTCGAGTGTTGATTATCGCCCTGGGGGGGATTCTTGCGAGTCGGGGAAGGGATTGTCTGTGGCTAGACTTTGACTAGCTTCGATTCCGGCTGTCACCGCCTCTTTTAATCTCATTAAAGTATCATCCCAATTACGCCGGGCCGATTCCGATAGGCGATCGGCCTGTAATTGCATCGTTGTGGTCAGATCTTCGGCTAATTCTGGCAAAGCCTGGGCGGATTTTTGCAGAATTCGACGGGTTTCTTTTCCAGATCTGGGCGCTACTAATAAACCCGCCACTACTCCGATCGCACTGCCCACTAAAACCCCGACGACGAATAAGCCGCCGTTACCTTTATTTTTATCTGCCATAGGATTGCCCCTGTACTTAATTCCCAATTTTACGAGGAATTACACTTCTCTTGTGCAGTTTCTTCGGCAAAAATTTTGACCTGTTGCTCTTGGTAAGCAGCAACAGACCTAGAAGGGATAAATTGAGAAAAACTAGCAATCGGGGAAAACCTGATTTTACGGCTGACTTTAAGCCAATAAGGGAGTGAAAAAGAAGAACCTCTGGGAGTCTTGCCGTGTTTCGACCCCAAAGGTTCCTCTTATACTGAACTTATACTCCTCACACGATACTTATATTACACACAACCCGCTGCTTTTGTCAAGGGGTTTCTGAAATTTTTTCCACAGACCTCTAGCCAAATTAATTTCCCCGGGTCGGTAGGCGCTCTTGCTGGGGACAGTTATCAGACTAAATCCTGCTTAAAAGCCATGGCAGATTGAGGAGAGGGAAGTAGGGGGTGGTATCAACTATTACCTTCAAGCCATGTTTTTAAATCTCGTTCTGGTTTGGCCACATTGAATAAATGTAAACCAAAATCCTCTGAAATATCTTGACAAATTTTCACTCCTCTGATACTGTTGCCTTTTTCATCTAAAAGGGGCGAAAAAGTCCCAATTCCCAACTGATGGGGGACTACTGCCGTAATTCCGCCACCGACACCGCTTTTTGCTGGTAATCCTACCCGATAGGCCCATTCTCCCGAAGCGTCGTACATTCCACAGGTAAGCATAACACTGATTACATCTTGAACGTAGTGTTCATCGATCGCCCGTATTCCCGTGATTGGGTTAACACCTCCATTAGCTAAGGTAGCAGCCATCATAGCTAAATCATGAGCATGGACGAGAATGGCGCATTGTTGACAGTAAAGATCGAGGGTTTCTTCAATTTTATCGCTGACCATGCCAAAATTTAGCATCAGATAAGCCATGGCCCGATTGCGATTGCCAGTGGATTTTTCCGAGAGAAAAACGGGGACATTAATCTCGTGATCCCTACCCGTATAGCGTTTAAACATCTCTAAAATACGTTTTAGCCTTTCGGTGGCATTCTGTCCGGTGATTAAATCCGTGGTAGCGATCGCACCAGCATTAACCATAGGATTATAGGGACGATTGGTTTTTTCATCGAGAATAATCGAGTTAAAAGCTTCTCCCGTGGGTTCAACACCGACTTTACTATTAACGTATTCCCGTCCGTGATCTTCTAGAGCTAATCCAAAGACAAAAGCTTTAGAAATCGATTGTACTGTAAAGGTTTGCTGACAGTCTCCCACCTCAAAAATCTGACCATCAGTGCTAATTACGGAAATACCAAACCATTCTGGAGCTGCTAGGGCTAATTCCGGAATATAATCGGCGATATTACCCGTCTGTAAATCAGAGTATTTTGCGTGAAGATAGTTAAGATAGTTCCGAAAAGGATAGACTAACTCTTGCTCGGAATTGACGGGACTAATAAAATCTTTTGGGGAAGCCATGGAGGAGTATAGCAGTTATCGTTTAATTGCCACTCTAGAGATGTTAATAGGCACATCTCTAGAGAGTTTCTGTAATCCCTAATTAACTTCTCGAACCGCGATAAATGCGATCAGCTTGGGAGGGTTCTAAATAAGTATAGCCCGGTTTTTGGGTTGAGGAGCCATTCTTTTTGGCCACAGTATTAACCGCAGGAGTCGCTTGTTTTAAGTCCGCATGAGTCCTGATATAATCCTCAGAAATCTTGAAGGGATGACTATTGGGAAGATGACGACTAGAGGGTAAATTTTCTTCCGGTTCGGCATGGGTAATTTTACTGTGGGGAGCGACAAAATCGTGTAGGATGGGATCGTAGGCTAAGATTTCGCCGGTTTCAATGCGAAAAATCCAACCGTGTAGGGACAATTTACCCTGATGTAATCGGGAACGAATAATTGGATAGGTTTGCAAATTACTTAACTGATTGAGAACATTTTCTGCTACTGTCACCTCGATCAGTTCTTCTCCTTCTAGTTCTTTGTAATTATCCTTAACTAAACGTCGAGTAGCTTCTGCTTGTTTTAACCAATCGTAAACTAAAGGCATTTCATCGGCCAGACTTTGCAATTTTAACAAACCTTTCATCGCTCCACAATGGGAGTGACCGCAGATAATCACTTGCTCAATGCCGAGAGCGTTGATAGCATATTCTATAGATGCACCTTCACCACCATTGGTTGCTCCGTAGGGAGGAATTATATTTCCCGCATTGCGAATTACGAATAATTCCCCCACCTCCGCTTGGGTAATTAGGTTAGGATCGATACGGGAATCGGAACAGGTGATAAAGAGGATTCTCGGTTTTTGTCCGTGGGAGAGTTGCTCAAATAATTGCCGATGTTCATCAAAATAACCACTCTGGAACTTTTCTAGTCCCTCTAGGAGTTTCTTCATAATAATTCTTCTAGCTTAGTTTGATCGCTATTTACTTGATCCTTTCAGCATTATCGGGCATGAGATAACAGCAATGCAACTGACCCGATTAGCGATCGCTATCAGCTGCGAGATGGGTTATATTTTGTTAAGATAAGATACAAACTCTATCTAAGCAAATTTTATTTTATGGAAACTGCAACAATTTTGGGTGTTTCGATCGCTGCCGCTTTGGTGGGGATTACCGCTTTAGCTCTTTATACCGCTTTTGGACCGCCGGCTGCAGAATTAAGCGATCCTTTTGAAGATCACGAAGATTAATTCTTTAATAACCATGTGGCTATCTGCCAAGGAAAAATTTGCTCCATAGGATCGATCGCTCTTTCTAAACCGTCGATCGATTCTTTTATTATTAATTGTAATTGATTGGCAAAATCAATCACAGCCTTTTCTCCCTGACACTCATAAACGCGCATTACCCAACTCTGAGGGGATGTTTCACTTTGTTTTAAACTCATTAAAATTAAGTTATCGGCCGAGAATTTTAACCATTGTGCCACGGGTGGCAATCGGGTTGATCGAGAAGAATTAGCAATAAAAATAACGGTGACAGGTAAGTTTAACTGCCAAGCGTGATGGACAGTTTTCGCCGTTTTCCAGTCCCCTTGATGGGGATATATTGCATAGGTAAATTCTTGTTTTCCCAGATCCGCCTCGGGATCGGGCCATCGGGGACTTCTCAAGAGAGTTAATCGCAGTTGCTGGTTAGTAGCATCGTAGCCATATTTATTATTATTTAAAAGACTAACCCCATAGTTTGCCTCTGTATCGGTTAAATCCGCCCATTTATGCGCGTAAACTTCCCATTTTGGCGATTCTGATTGGTGGGAACGCTCGGTCGCACCACAGGCAATTTCATAGGTGGTAAAATTGCTGTTTAGGGTAAGAGGAAAAGCGGTTTTTACTAAAGTATGTTCCTGCTGCCAATTAACAATAGTTTTAATCTGGAGAATAGGAGAATCTTTTTCTAAGATATAATCTTGGCAAAATTCTGAATCACCTAAACTTCTGATCACGCGAATCTGCCAGCGCAAGGGACCACATTCTAAGCATTTGATCGATTTTAATACTGTTTTTGGTAAGGGATATTGTTGATAATTCGGATCGATATTCCAAGCGTCCCAATATTGTCCTTGATCTTTAAATGCCTGTAATTGATTACCGGCAGCTTGCAGGATTTCTTTTTGATTAATTATATCAAATACACTATCTACATCCCCCGTTTCTGAGTTAATAGTAACTTTAAGTAAGCCATTATCTAAAATAAATTGGCAGTTAATTAAATTTTTCTCCGTTGTTTGCTGATTGGGAACTAACCAAAATAACTTATAACCCACAGAAGGAATATTTTCAGCGATAAATAATAGCTGCTTGTCGTGGGATAATTGCGAAGGACAGAGACAATTATTTAAGTCATAAACTGAGTAATTTACAGATCCTATCGCTAAAGAGATAACCTGGGTTCTTTCCCAGTTAAGAGAATTAAAAACTAAAAAAGGTTTTGCTTGGGGATGGGGGGGATTAGGTAAATTAATTTGATTAGCAATTGCCTGTAAAGCTTGATCTAAAATTGCTTCACCCGTGCTGATAACCTGCCGCCATAACTGATTAACATCCCTAAACACTTCTGGGATCGAAGTACCTGGCAGTATATCATGAAACTGATTTAATAAAACCTTTTTCCAGGCGGATTCTATCTCGAATTTTGGATAGCTAATATCTAGCAAGATATTAGCTAGAGAAGACCATAATTCCCCTTGATACAAGAGGATTTCACAGTAACGATTATAGGCTTTTTGGTCAGCGTGGGTAGTATAACAACCGCGATGGAATTCTAGATATAATTCATCATCCCAGATAGGGAGATTACTTGTCTCCAGACTGTCCAGATAAGTTGTTGCTTGGCTAAATTTTAACTGGGGGAAAAAAGGAGATTTTTGCCAACGTTGGGCCACTTCTAACATATCACGAGTTGGACCGCCACCATGGTCACCAACTCCCGGCAGCCAAAAAATATCTTTTAAGCCGGTTTGCCCTTCCCAATTGAGAGCATGATCAGTCATAATAATTGGGTTAGTATCCATAACTCCGGCAACATTGGGAGGAGACATGAGGGAAAGAATTTTACTACCATCGGGAGATTGCCACCAAAAAAAACCGTGGGGAAATTTAGTCGTATCATTCCAATGTAGTTTCCCAGTTATAAAATATTTAATGCCAAAGGATTTAAGAATTTGCGGCAATTGGTGGGGAAACCCAAAGGTATCTGGCAACCAAGCGGTTTTAGTGATTTGTCCGAATTTTGCTTGAAAATATTGTTGTCCATAAAGCAGCTGTCGAAATAGGGATTCCCCGGAGATTAAATTGACTTCTGGTTCTACCCACATCCCGCCCAAAAGTTCCCAAGATTGCCCTTTATATGCCTCTAAAATTGCTTGAAACAGGTCAGGATGATGTTTTTCTATCCATTCGTAAATTAGGGGACTAGAATGACCAAATATGAGGGCCGGAAAATCTTTTCGCAGGTTCAAAACCGAGATAAAAGTGTTTTTTGCTACTTGCCAAGTTTCTGCCAACGGCCACAACCAAGCCATATCTAAATGTGCGTGGCCGAGAAGATGAAAACTGCGTTCTTTGAGAGGTTTAGCGAGGGGTTGTAGGGATTGGCGAATTGATTCTAGGGATTGATTAAATTTATCTTTGTTGGTGACATTATCCCAGTCAATATTATCGAGAGTAGCAGTAAAAGCTGCTAATTTTTCAGGATAAAAAGTTTGTAGATAATTATGGAGAATGGTTAATTCATCAGCAACAAAACCAGGATCGATAGCTTGGCTATATTCATAGATTAACTGCGATTTCATCAAACCACCGATATCATGATGGGGACTGACTAAACGGAGAGTGACAAGGATTTCTTGACCGGGAGAGACCAAGTTGGAAAGTAAAATGCGCGTGGAAGAATCAAAGAGGTCTCCCGCTTGGATAAATTGATTATTAACATAAATTTTGACATCTTGGGCCCACCAAGTTAGGATTAATCTCAGTTCCATTCCTGCTAAAGGATAACCGGCTAAATGTTCGGGGACAATAATTTTTTGAGTTAGATATTGGATTTGTCTGCCGGCCGGCCAAATAATGTATTGTTTTTCATTAAGGGTGACGGGTTGAATTGGGTTTCCCGCTGCTGTAGAGATCCACCAATTTTTCTGAACATCTCTGCGGGTGAGGTGAGACAGTTTAGCGATGTTGTCGAGGGGAGACATGAGCCAACAAATAAGTTAATTTTGACCATTTTAAGCGATCGATGCCTAATCGGGCTAGGGGATGGGGATAACTTCTGTTAACGCCATAGTGCTGAAGACTTACTTAGGGTTTGCGGCAAAAAGTTTTTCGGTGGGGGTAGGGTGTGGGGTGTGGGGTGTGGGGTGTAGGGTTTTACCTAATTTTCAGGGAAAAAGTCCCTAAATTTCCCCCCCGATCCCTCCAATGGCCGGTACTTTTTGATTTCAAAAAAGCCTAAAAATATTATCCAACAAGGTTTTTAGATTTATTCAGCAAACCCTACTTAATCTCATCCTTACAATGGTTGATTGAGAATGAGCAGGGAAGAAAAAGCCCGTGATGAGGATTGAACTCATGACCTCACCCTTACCAAGGGTGTGCTCTACCACTGAGCTACACGGGCATTGATCGTGGTGGGCCGGGCCGGATTCGAACCAGCGTAGGCGTAGCCAACGGATTTACAGTCCGCCCCCATTAACCACTCGGGCACCGACCCATTAATTCCACGATTAATAACTATAGCACCCTTAGCTAAAACCCGCAAGGGTTTAGGGAAAAAATTTTTGAGCCATGAAATAACCCCCGTTAATCACCATAGATAGCACTTAACGGGAGTTTTCTGATAGTCTTGAAGATTACTTCAAAGCTTGTTCTTCTTGGTGGGTGACGATCACACAGTCAGAGGTGGGATAGGCGACGCAGGTGAGGACATAACCCGCTTCAATTTGATCGTCATCAAGGAAGGATTGATCGGATTGATCAACGCTACCAGATAGAAGTTTACCCGCACAGGTAGAGCAAGCTCCCGCACGGCAGGAATAAGGTAAGTCTAGTCCTTGTTCTTCGGCTGCATCGAGAATGTACTCATCATCTTGAACATTAATTGTATGCTCCTCATCGCTCTCGAGTGTTTTCAGGGTGACTTTATAAATTGTTGCCATCGGTTGTTCCTCTTAATTAAATGCCAGTGAAAGCGGCAGTCTCTATGATTGCCTCTCGCTCGTCTTCAGATTGAACGATTGGAGCGAGTTTCATTTTTGATACTACGGGAAAATCTCCCTGACTCAGCCTTGCATTAGTAATGACAGTCTTAAATAAACTTAAAATAAAATTTACTTATATATCTAACCCAGAATTCTTGAGGATACTTGCTCGATCTCTAGATAATTTCATCCCTCTACAATCTAGCTAAACTAACCACTACTAAGCATTTGGAGCTATGATGTTAATCGTTTTTTTCGTCTTAAGCCGATTTTTGTCAAATATTAATTTAACTTATAGTTAAGATAGGTGTCGATGAATTGTTTTTAACCCAGCCAAGAAATTGCTTTTCGGTACTACTGCTGGCAACACATCTAGGGAAACTATAAAAAAATATATTGACAATCAAACTGATAAATGATATGGGGATATAAATCCCCTGTTGTCAGGGGGTGGCTATCCGTTATAACGGATGGCTAACCCTCTCTGACGATTTTATGGTTTTCGGATTGCCAGTTTTCCGAGATATGGTTCACCGATTAGCAAACTCTAATTACTTATTAGGTTGGGGAGTCATGCGTAGATAGGGTTTGATTTCTTCAACCCCTTTGGGGAATTTGCTGCGCGCTTCTTCAGTGGGAATAGAGGGAACCACCACACAATCGCCGCCGTCGGTCCAGTTAGCGGGGGTAGCCACCTGATAGTTATCGGTGAGCTGCAGAGAGTCAATCACGCGCAGTATCTCGTTAAAATTGCGCCCCGTGCTGGCGGGATAGGTAATAGTTAAACGTAATTTTTTGTTGGGATCGATGATAAACACCGAGCGTACCGTGAGATTGTTGAGGGAATTGGGGTGAATCATGCCGTAGAGATCGGACACTTTGCGATCGCCATCGGCGATAATCGGATAGTTAACGGTCGTGTTTTGAGTTTCGTTGATGTCATTAATCCAACCCCGATGGGATTCGGCACTATCCACACTCAAAGCGATCACTTTCACATTACGTCGCTCAAATTCTGACTTAAGACTAGCCACCGTACCTAATTCGGTGGTACAAACGGGAGTATAGTCAGCCGGGTGGGAGAACAGCACCACCCAGCTATCTCCTACCCACTGGTGAAAAGAAATCGGACCTTCACTAGAATCTTGTGTAAAATCTGGAACGATATCACCCAATTGGAGAGCCATGATTGTGTCTTCCTTATTATGTGTTTCAAGACAAGCAACAGTCTATGATGCCATAGGAGTGCTGTTCTTTATTGATAATTTTAGGGATTTATAATAATTGGGTTAGGGGATGGGGAAATGAGGAAATGGGGAAAGTGGGGAGATCGGGAAATTCAACTGTAGCAGCCGCCGGATGGCAGCGGGAAAATCCTTGCCAGAAACGGGTTTTAGCGATTTAGATTGTCCTAACCAACTTGTTCTTTGTGATCAAACCCCAAAACCGCAAAACCCTTCTCCTAGGGCGGCAAACTAGGTTATGATCTGGTTTAATGGCATGATATAACTTTTTTAACTAGCTATCAGCGTTCAGCTAATAGCTAGGCAGCGGTGGCAAATGCCAACTAACCACCCTATGCCTAGTCGGAAAGCTGACGGCTTAACTTCTTGTCCTGATCGTTAATTTGCCTTGGTTTTAGGAGACCACAACTGCAATGAAGAATCTTGTTCGTCTGCTGGCGGTAATTGCCCTGATTATCGGGAGTTTTTGGGGCAAAGTTCCCGCTCAAGCTCTCAATCTTACCTCGATCGCCCTTCCTTCTCATCCTGTGGCGGTCTTAAATGCGGCTGATGCCAAACTAACCACAGAATTTGGGGCGAAAATCGACCTTAATAACAGTGATATTCGCGATTTCCGGGACTTGAGAGGGTTCTATCCCAATTTAGCTGGTAAAATCATCAAAAACGCCCCCTACGAAGAAGTGGAAGATGTCCTCAATATCCCCGGACTCTCGGACACTCAAAAAGAGCGTTTACAGGCTAATCTAGAGAAATTCACCGTTACTGAGCCTTCTAAAGAATTTATCGAGGGTGATGACCGTTTTAACCCCGGAGTTTACTAAATCCAGTTAATTACGGTTTAAAAAAAATTTCTAGGTGGGCGATCGCTCACCTTTTTCAGTGGTCAGTGGTCAGTGATCAGTGATCAGTTATTCAGTCAAGCTCTGGCATAATTAATTTTTCAGGGTTTAAAAACGGCAAAAATAGGGATTAAATTGCATAAAATCGGTAAATAGATTATTTAATTGATTATTATTCATTTTTAATTCTACTGACTCGGAGAATACTGACTCCTAAATCTAACAACAATTTTTGATTTTTATAAGAGGTCTAGGGATCAGATTGGAGTTTTCAGTCAAAAGTTGACCACTGGCGACCATATACTGACCCAAGGGAAAGACTGGGGATTTTGGCCAGAGCTATAGAGAAATGAAGTGTTAGAATAGATAGAATTTATCAATTAACTCCTACATGGTCGTTTCCTCGCAACTGCCGAGTTATCAAGATGTTTTAGTGGTGGGATCGGGAGCGGCGGGATTGTATGCCGCACTGTGTTTACCCCCTAACTTAAAGGTGGGTTTAATTACCAAAGAAGATTTAAAAACCGGGGCTAGTGATTGGGCGCAGGGAGGAATTGCGGCAGCCACGTCCCCGGCAGATTCCCCCGTTTTCCATTTAGAAGATACCCTAAAAGCTGGAGCGGGCTTATGTGATCGCTATGCTGTGCAGTTTTTAGTTGAGAAGGCCCCCCAAGCGATCGCTGATTTGCTGCGGTTAGGAGTTAGTTTTGATCGCTCTGGAGACGACTTAGCCCGCACTCTTGAGGCTGCCCATTCCCGGGCCAGGGTGCTACACGCGGCCGATCGCACGGGAAGAGCGATCGTCAATACCCTGATGGAAAAAGTGACCGAGCGGCCTAATATTACCATCATTCCCCAAGCGATCGCGCTGAAACTCTGGCTTGATCCGGAAGGGCAACGCTGTCAAGGTATTTGTTTACTCCATCAAGATCATCTCTGTTGGTTGCGAGCGCAAGCAGTCATTCTGGCTACGGGAGGCGGCGGTCAAGTCTATGCTCAAACCACTAATCCCGCCGTTAGCACTGGGGATGGAGTCGCCCTCGCTTGGCGTGCTGGGGCAGTGATTCGCGACCCGGAATTTTTTCAGTTTCACCCCACCGCTTTGACTGTGCCGGGGGCGCCGAGGTTTTTAATTAGTGAGGCGGTGCGCGGCGAAGGAGCGCATTTAATTGATGCCCAGGGGCGGCGTTTTGCCTTCGACTATCATCCGGCTGGAGAATTAGCCCCCCGGGATGTGGTGAGTCGGGCGATTTTTAGCCATTTGCAGAAAACCTCCGACGATCCCGCCCATGCCAAAGTATATCTAGATTTAAGACTGATCGAACCAGAGCGTCTGCGTTATCGTTTCCCCAATATCATCCGCATCTGTCAAAAATGGGGCATTAATGTGCTTGAGGAGCTGATTCCCGTCGCCCCCGCCGCTCACTATTGGATGGGGGGAGTGGCCACCGATTTAAACGCCCGCACTTCTCTACCCGGTTTGTATGCGATCGGCGAGGCGGCCAGTACAGGTGTTCATGGGGCTAATCGTTTAGCTAGTAATTCTCTCTTGGAATGTATTGTCTTTGCGGCAAGTTTAGCTGCAGTAGGTCTAGAGCCAGAAAACTTGCTGGGGGAAAGACCAGAAAAAACCTTAGAAATCGCAGAAAATTGGCAAGAAGAACAGGAATACTGGCAAAAAGTACGGAGAGAATTACCGATTTTAATGTGGGAAAATGCGGGAATTTGCCGATTTCAAAACGAGTTAGAAACTGCTATCCTACGGGTACAACAGTGGAAACAACAGTTAGAATCCCTAAAGATGGGCCAATTTCTCCAGAATCTTCTCCCCGACAAAGGACAATTATTTTTGTGTCCCTCGGTGCAGTTAGAGATAAGAATAGCGATCGAGACATTAAATCTTCTAGATATCGCCGACTTAATTCTGGAAAGTGCCTTATTACGAGCAGAAAGCCGAGGTGGTCACTATCGGGGCGATTATCCAGAAACCGTAGCTAATTGGCAATTGCACACGACTATTCAAGGTCGAACCTGGCACAAAACTCCCGTGCAAGCTTAATTAAGCCAGTTTTTCACAGATAATCCCTCAGCGCTAAACAGTGGACTCTATCTCCGATCCCAGCAGCGGCACTATTGGCCTGACGCTGACCGGGGGCTTTTCCCAATCATCCTAGTCTATGACCCATCTCTGGAGTTGAGTGCCTCCCATCTATAGCTTTTAGGCTATCATACTTTTACCAACCCCCAAGTAGTTACATAAATTCTATGATCAAACCTAATTTTTTATTGTTGTTAGCTATCGGTGTGAGCAGTTGGGGTCATGATTTTCAGGTTTTATCCAAGGCTAACGCTCAAACTCCACCTAGGTTAGAGCAAACCCAGACTTTCGACACTTACGAGCAGTTGATGAAAGCTGGTTACGAGGCCAAAACCCAAAAGAATTATCAACTCGCCCTGGAAAAATTTCAACAAGCTCTGGCACAACTTCCGAACGACCCCTCTGCTCAAAATGCGATCGCTAATACGCAGAAGTATCTAGGTCAAACCACCAGGGCAACCAACGCTGGCGACGAAAATGCGGCTTCACCAATACCATTAATTGTTGGCTCGTCCCTGTTATCCATCGCTTTATTGGCAGCTTTACTATCGCTTTTCTTCCAATATCGTCCCAAGGGCAAAGCCTCAAAACGGCGCGAAAAGACAACTTACGCCAATCCTAAAAACCCACTCGACAACTTTTCCAGGGGCAATGGCAATCCCTTCGGTGCAGACACCAAAACTGACAGTGACATTAATGGCAGTGGTGACGAGGATTTTGACCCTTCTTTGCCCGTACAAGCTACCTCCCGCATCCCGAACGTTGATTTAATCTTGCGTTTAATTGAAAGTCTTCGCGATAACGATCCCCGTACCCGTAGAAGGGCGGTTTGGAAGCTGGCACAGGTGTCCGATTCTAGGGCAATGCAGCCTTTAGTCGATAGCATGGTGGATGGAGATTCCTACGAACGTAGTTTAACCCTAGAAGCCCTCGCTCAAATCTGCACCCGCTCCCTGCGACCGATGAACCAAGCTTTGGCTATCTCTCTCCAGGATAAAAATCCCCAAGTGCGGAAAAATGCCATTCGGGATTTAACCAGACTCTACGATATCATGTCTCAGATCAGTCAATTAATTTGTCATGCCCTCGATGATCCCGATGAGGAAGTGCAAGAAACAGCACGCTGGGCAGTTAGACAGTTAAATCTGCAATTAGCTCCCCGTTTAGATATTGCTCCCCTAGAAACTACTGGTGAACCAGAAGATGACGATGTACAGGATACTTCCTTCACCGACACCACACCGACCTTCACCGAAACTACACCCACTGAGGTGCAAAATTGAGTCGAAAACTGTTATTTCTCTCGACCCCCGTGGGATTTTTGGGATCGGGGGGCGGCGGTGGCGTAGAATTAACTATTTATAATCTCGCTCGCACTCTGAATAAGCAAGGGTATGCGGTGCGGGTAGTGGCTCCAGAAGCCTCGCAATTGCATGATATTCCCTTAATCATTATAGCGGGAAATGCCCAGATTCACGCCCAGAGTCAAGGCCGGGAAGCCCCGATTTTAATGCCCGAAAATGCCGTTTTGGCCAATATGTGGCACTACGCCCAACAGGTACAAAATGAGTACGATTTAATTGTCAATTTTGCCTACGATTGGCTCCCTTTTTATCTCACCCCTTTTTTTGCCACTCCCGTCGCCCATTTAGTCAGCATGGCTTCCGTTTCTTTGGCGATGGATCATATTATTCAAAAAACCTACAGCAGTTTTCCCCATTTACTCGCTTTTCACACCGTCGTCCAAGCAGAAACTTTCTCAATATCTCCCCCCTATCGCTGTTTGGCTAATGGTTTAGACGTATCTTTGTATCAGTTTCGGGCCGATCCTTCCCCCTCTCTGGCCTGGGTGGGACGGATTGCCCCGGAAAAAGCTTTAGAAGATGCGATCGCTGCTTGTCAACAGTTGGGCGTACCTTTACGGGTTTTCGGTCATATTTCCGATCCTCTCTACTGGCAAAATTTACAGGATAACTATAGTTTCGATTTAGTCGATTATCGCGGGTTTTTGCCCACCAGGAGCCTACAAAAAGAGCTAGGGGACTGTTTTGGTCTGTTGATGACCCCGCGCTGGATTGAGGCTTTTGGTAACGGAGCTATTGAAGCTTTAGCCTGTGGTGTTCCTGTGGTTGCCTATCGTCGCGGTGGTTCAGTAGAAATTATTGAAGATGGAAAAACTGGTTTTTTAGTTGAACCCGATAGTATCGAGGGATTAGTTACAGGAATTAAAAATTTAGACCGGATCGATCGATCTTCTTGTCGTGCAGTAGTGGAGCAAAAATATTCCCTGGAAGCTTTAGGAAATCGAGTTATTGCTTGGTTTGAAGAAATTTTTTGTCAGTGAGGCAGCAGGGTTTTTAGCTGAAGTCCAGATATAATAGGGAGCATCTCACCTTTGTAACCCCTAAATCAGGTTTTTATGTCAAGCTATTTTGAAAGCCTTGCTAGAAACCGGTTTAAGGATAAATATAATTACTCATTTGCATAAATGAGATGCTCCCAATATAGTGGAAGCAGGACGATGTTTCAAGAGTGCCTTTCTGTCACCACACAGCAACGGAAAGGCACAAATACTCACTTACTGGAGGTGAAAGTCATGAAAGCTTTAGCAGTTAAACCTAATCCAGTTATGTGGCTCAGTTCGCTCTGCGTGGCTTTTTGGCTGGTTCCTTGTTCTGGTCTAGCTCTGACGGTTCAAGAAGTACCCAATCCTCGACAAGTTTATGGGGGATGGGTGACAGATAAAGGCGAGATTCTTCAACCGGAGACAGAAACCCAACTGAACCAGATGATTGCTCGGTTGGAAGCCAAAAACGGAACGGAAATAGCAGTGGTAACTGTACCGGAAACCGCTCCCGCCGCCTCTCTATCAAGAGTTTACGACCAACCTTTTCAACTATTGGAAAATTGGCAAAAAAGGTCGAGATAACGGCGTGCTATTTTTGATTTCAGTCAAAGACCGCCGCGTGGAAATTGAGACAGGATATGGAGTAGAGGGGATTTTACCCGATGCGAAAGTTGGCAATATTATCGAGACGGAGATAACGCCGCGCTTCCGGCAAAAAGATTTTGACGGCGGGACTTTGGCGGGGACAAGAGCCATAATTGTCTCCTTAGAACCATCCTTGAGTAAAGAGTTGACTCAAGATACCCCCCGGAATGATAGCCGAGGAGTACATTTCTGGATGTGGTTAGTTGCTATTGGCGGCGGTTCGGTTATTTTTTACCTGATATATATAGCGGTATTCGCTTGAGTGAGATACAGACAAAGTCTTGCCTAGACTGCCTTATAGCTTGTTGCAGTATACCTCATCCGACTGCATACCGCTATAGGATTAGCCTCTATCTAATTAGCGGCGGCAGTAGTTTTGGTGGCGGAGATAGTGGCGGTGGCGGCGCTGGTGACAGTTGGTAAGGGCTGTTTGTGATCAAACACAGTGAATTTTTTGGAAATTTTCTAACCCACATTCCGCACCCTCAACTGTCACAGATCAAAAAAGCCATTAAAGTAGTACATAGTAACTAAAATTAATTCAAAGGTTAAAAGGGTTAATGAGAATATATAGCATTAAAAGGGGTATGGAGCGAGAAAGAGAAAATTCAAGAGAAAAAAATAATTGTTCAGAAAACAAG
>JAADBR010000083.1 GCA_009995705.1 Microcystis aeruginosa W13-11 | reverse complement strand
TTCAAAAATTTGTCAAGCATCATAAGTAAAATACTCGGGTTTTTGGCCATTATATCAAATCTTAACTCAATTGTCTATCTTTTGGTATTAACCTATTTGTGCCGTAAGTGTCTCTCTGTATAGATTTCAGCTACTTTTAGGCGTAGGCACTCTCATCGAATTTTATTTTAAGTTAATTATTTGCATAACAATTACCGAAGAGCCTTATAATCTTCGTCCATTGCATAACACAAACCGAAGAATCCTTTTAATTTGTGTGTTCTTAATCGAGGTTGAAATGAATCCACGGATAATAAAGCTAAAGTTTCTTGGGCTCTTCTGGTTTCTGTGTGGAAACGGGGTCTATACTGATAGTTTCTTCAGCAAAATTGAGGTTTAATATAATCGTCCCAAGCTCTGAGTAGATAGACAGCATCTTCGTTTGAAATCCTTCCCAATTTAGCAAGCAGTAAGTTTTTTTCCAAGCAATCAAGACGGGATAAACGTACAGTAGAGGGAACCCTCAAACCACTATTGACCCAATCTTTTAATAATATATCTGTCTGTGTTCGGGGCATTGCTGAGGTCACTGCCGTTACAACAACATCATCTCCGTCAACCCAAAGAATCAACACAGGTCTTTTTTTTGATGATGTACCATCAGTAAATAGAATTTTGGCAACCCAGAACTCACCTCCTTTAATAGTCGTCATATAAACCTTCGTCTTCTGGGGCATAACTATTCAAAAAAGAAGAATGAAGGCGATCGCTAACTAAGGTTTTGGGCTGAATAGTAATCACCCACTTCCCTTTACCAATTCCTTGCACAACAGAACTGGGAAGATTGAGTTGCTCTCCTTCTTCAATTTCTACTTCAAAAGCTAATTTTAATAACTGATTTTTCATAAAGCAAAAGCACCTATAATATTGGAGATATTAGCACAGAGCGTAGAAGCACCGGAGATCGCCATCATCAAAAGTGAAAATAACTCGGCCTTGCAATAAAGCATAAGCTAACTATTCCTGATCAGAAACCCCTATTAACCCTTTCTCTGAAGACATTGTAACATCAATCCCTCGCATCCTTAAACCTTTGGGGATCGCGTTAGAAACCCTTTTATCTAGTGCGATCGCTATCTTCTTGTTAATTAAACTTTAAAACAGTGCGATCGCCTACGCCAACCCATCCTACAATTGCTTGAACTATCAAAACAGATTAGAAAGGCGGTAACTGAAAATGACCAGCGACAATTCCAGGAACGGTAATATCCTCATCTAATTCTTCCCACCGTAGAGCATAGCCATTTACCTCAACCTTAACCGCAGCCAATTGCTCATTCGTTGCTTGTTTCAAAATACGGAAGCGATCGCCAGGAAAACCAATAATACGTCCATCACTGAGTTCAACGTATATCATGCGTTCTTCTGCCCAGGCTCGAATGGCGGCAGGCTCAACAGTCATTATAGGATTAATGTTTGTGGAAATCACGATAAGCACTCCTTAAAAGGTCTTGATTTGTATAAACTAGCCTCTCTACTTCCCGTAGCTCATGGGAAGGAATACCACGATTGGAAGCTAAAATGATTATCGGTTCAAGCCAAAATTTACATTCACCATCAGGAGAACGTACATGAATATGTGGCGGTTCGGAACCTTCATCGGAATAGAAGTGAAACCGAAAATGTCCAATTCTAATGACCGTTGGCATTCAGTGAAATTCGTAATCATTGAGAGTTGCTAGTTCTTTATTCTAGTCGGAAATTGTGGCGATCATTGTCGCACCCCAATCAGACCGATAAGGACTTTCAGAGCGATCACCAATCGCGTAGGGTGCAATTAACGCACCTTTTTATTTTTATTGAGCTATTATATGCGTTCTTTATCGAAAGCTTCAATTAATAATATCTATTTAAGAGATATTGTAACATCAATCCCTCCCATCCTTAAACCTTTGGCGATCGCATTAGAAACCCTTTCATCCAGTGCGATCGCTGGTGGGCATTGTTAAGTTTTCTTGAACGGGTGATTTTTGTGATCAAGAGTAAAACCATCAATATTTATGGTTCGGTTGGCTCTTGGTATGATACGAATGTCTGTGGAGAAATGGGTGTTATACACTCCTGTCAAATTAAATTTGACAACTAGCGATCGCTTTTCCTCGGAAACAGAGAATTGCTATAAGAAATACTAATATTTTGTCGCCATCAGGTTCTAGCCGCAATTCAATTGAGTATAAAATGATCTCAGAAAAAGCCTCCAGAAAATGTAACATCAACTATGAAAAAAATTATTTTGATTTCTAGTCTATCTTTAACAATGGTAGTCGGTACTTCCTGGGCAAAACCTAATCTAGTTTTGGCTCAAACTTGTAATTACTTTGGCGGAACTGCTGTGACGGGAAAAAGCATTAACATCGATTTATGTTCGATTGTTCCGGCTAGTTCCCGTAGTGTTGACTTTGTTTATTATTTAGGAAATCAACGACTGGTTAGCCAAGCTAATTGTGATAACGGAACTTGGACGACTTTTCCCGAAAGACAAATTCATCGTCCCCGCTCTCAGGCGACTCAAACAATGCTAGAGGTGGTGTGTAGTTACAGATTCGATAGTTCTCAATCCACATCAAGAATCGCTACAGCAATAGTGTTTTCTCCACCATCAAATGTGAGAACATCCCCCAATGGCAATATCATCTGTTCAATCAGAGAACGTAGAACCATCAATATTTATGGTTCGGCTGGCTCTTGGTATTATACTAATGTCTGTGGGGAAATGGGTGTTATACATTCCAGTCAAATTAAATTTTCCAACTAAAGATCGCTTTTCTGCGGGAACACAGAAACGGGTAGAATCGATCAATGCAGTTGTTTTCTTTCGAGGTGTCATCATTAATAAGAAAGCTACCCGTTCCTTAGCCGGTATTGCCGGAATTGTCGCCGTTGCCACCTTAATCAGTAAGGTTTTTGGTTTAGTCCGCGAACAGGTAATCGCCGCTGCCTACGGTGTCGGGCCGGTGGTGAACGCCTACGCTTTTGCCTACGTTATCCCCGGTTTTCTGTTAATTCTCCTCGGTGGCATTAACGGTCCCTTTCACAGCGCTTTGGTCAGTGTTTTGGCCAAAAGAGATAAATCCGAGTCCGCGCCGATTGTCGAGACTATTACCACCCTAGTCAGTGCGATTTTATTAGCTGTCACCGTCTTTTTAATCGTTTTTGCCAATATTTTTATTGATGTTCTCGCTCCCGGTTTAGATGCCGCCACCCGCAGCATGGCCATTCAACAACTGCAAATTATGGCCCCCATGGCGGTTTTAGCCGGTTTAATCGGCATCGGTTTCGGTACTCTCAACGCGGCGGATCAATACTGGCTACCGAGTCTCAGTCCCCTTTTTTCCAGTGTGGCGGTGATTTTCGGGGTGGGTTTGCTGGCTTGGTTCGTTGGCGATCGCATTGATCAGCCGCAATATGTGCAACTAGGGGGTTTTGTCCTCGCTGGCGGTACTCTCGTCGGGGCGCTCTGGCAATGGTTAGCACAAGTGGGCGCACAAGTCAAGGCAGGTTTAGGAAAATTAACATTTCGTTGGGATTGGCGGATTCCGGGGGTGTCGGAGGTGTTGCGGGTGATGATTCCGGCGACCTTATCTTCGGGAATGTTGCATATTAACGTTTATACTGACCTCTTTTTCGCTTCTTTTATCGAAAATGCCGCCGCTTCTATGCGCTACGCCAGTTTTATCGTTCTCACGCCCTTGGGCATCATGTCTAACATGATTCTCGTGCCGTTTATGCCGATATTTTCTCGACTGACGGAACCGGAAAATTGGGGAGAATTGAAGCAAAGAATCCGTCAGGGTTTATTATTGACGGCTTTAACCATGTTACCCTTCACCGCTATCTTTATCGCCCTCGCTTTCCCGGTAGTGCGGGTTATCTATCAACGCGGTGCCTTTAATCTGGCTGCCTCGGAACAGGTGGTTCCCGTATTAATGGCCTACGGTTTTGGGATGTTTTTCTATCTCGGCCGCGATGTTTTAGTACGAGTGTTCTACGCTTTGGGTGATGGCGAAACTCCTTTTAAGGTGAGTATGGTGAATATTTTTCTCAATGGTGCGCTGGATTTCCTCTTGTATAGACCTTTTGGCACTCCGGGGATTGTTTTAGCCACCGTGGGGGTTAATATTCTTTCTATGGGTATTTTTACGGTGATTTTAAATCGTCGTTTAGGAGGTTTACCCTTAGGAGAATGGGGTTTATCCTTATTGGGATTAACGGTAATTACAATGCTTTCTGGTGTTGCTAGTTGGGGTGCTAGTTGGGGTTGGGAAAAGGTTTTCGGTGCTGGTAATATTTTCCTACAATTATTACAGTTAGGCTTGGCTTCGACCGTAGCAGTAGGTTTATTCCTCCTCGGTGCGATGTTATTGAAGTTACCGGAATTAGACCTATTAATCTCGCGAGTTCGTCAGAAGTTCTTGAAAAAATCTTAGGTTTAAGTTGCTGCCTCACCTCATCGTTACATACTATAAGGTTATTTATTTTTAGGAATTGGGGGCAGTTGCGGTGATTTTCGGCGAGAATTAGCACCGGATATTTTCGGGGGTAGGGGTGCAGAATTGTGATTAGATAAACTTTGAAGGCTCTTTTTCATATTAGCAGGTTCCGGCAGTTCTAGAGTTACCCCTTCTCTAGCGGTCATTGTTTCCTCTGGTAGGCATAAATCAAAAACAAAGGCAGAATTATTGGTTAAATCGGACAATTCTAATTTTACCATCTCTGGAGAGGATTCTAGCGCTAAGAAAGGTTCAATTTCGGTTTTAATCAACTGTTCTAATTGAGCCAGATAATTGATCTTAACAGGAGTAACAATTAAAGTTAACACTTCTTGCCAACCTTGCCCCCCCAATTCTGCCAGAATATCCCCATAACAGCGAATTTGCCAGCTACCTATTCCTAAATCTCGATAGGAAAAAATTTCCAGCCAACCCCCGGCATCCGATCGATAATAATGGGTATATCGTTCGCTACTTTCGGGAGATTCGTAATCGATACGCACTTCAATATGAGCAAAAGGAGAATCCAGACGGGCCAAAAGACGATAGTTTCCTGAGACAATTTCTAGGGAATTAGTAGAAATTGTGCGTCCGTGATTTTCCCCTTGTTTTTGCAGTATAAATTCCATAATCTTAGCCTAGGCCTAATGTTTCCCCATGACGCTAAAACTTAGGATTTGTGCCGGGAGATTTGCGCTTTTAATTCCCCTGCTTGTGTCAGTAAATCCGCTTGGGTTAGACTAATTTGTTCTTGGGTGGCCATCCATTTCAGTTGTACCGTGCCATTTTCAGCCTCAGCATCCCCCAAAATTATACAGCCCACGGCCTTAGCTCGATCGGCCCGTTTAAATTGTTTCCCGAAAGCGCTGCCGCTTAAGTCCAACTCGACGCTAAACCCCAATCCGCGTAATTGCTGCGCTAACACCACACTGCGGGCCTCAGCTTTTTCTCCTTTGGAGACGAGATAAAAATCGGGAACCAAAAAAGATAAAGATTGCTTTTGTTGTAATAATATAATCAGACGTTCTAAACCGATCGCCCAACCCACTGCTGGTGTGTCTGGACCGCCTAATTGAGCTATTAAACCATCATAACGACCACCACCGCAAACTGTGGCTTGAGCGCCTAAATCATCGGACTGAATTTCAAAGGCCGTATGGGTATAATAGTCCAATCCTCGCACTAAACAGGGATTAAGGTTATAGATAACTCCCAAATCTGTTAGTAAAGATTGCACCCGTTCAAAGTGCTTTTGAGAATCACTACCTAGATGTTCAAGAATACTGGGAGCATTCTCACAGATAATCTTGGTTTTCTCGTCCTTACTATCCAAAATTCGCAGGGGATTTTTTTCTAATCTCTGTTGAGAATCTGCGTCTAAATCAGCTTTATAGGGAGTCAAATAATCTAGCAAGGCCTGACGATGATTTTGCCTATCTTGGGCATTTCCCAGGGAATTAAGGTCTAATTTTAGGTTTTCTAGCCCCACAGCTTTTAATATCTCGCTGGCAAGGGTAATTACTTCCACATCCGCCCTAGGGTCATCACTTCCTAACAATTCGACCCCGATTTGATGAAACTGTCGCTGCCTACCCGCTTGCGGACGTTCATAACGAAACATCGGCCCCTTATACCAGAGTCTTTGTATTCCCCCGGCGGCCTGTAATTTGTGTTCAATGTAGGCGCGAACGACCCCAGCCGTTCCTTCCGGTCGCAAAGTCAGGGAACGTTGACCGCGATCGAGGAAAGTATACATTTCTTTACCTACCACGTCCGTCGCTTCCCCGATACCCCGTTCAAAAAGTTGCGTCTGTTCAAAAATGGGAGTTCGTATCTCTTGATACAGCGCAGTCCCTAAAATTCTGCTGGCAGTTTCCTCTAACCACTGCCAGTAACCGACCTCCGCCGGTAAAATATCTTTTGTGCCTCGGATTGCCTGAATTTCGCCCATAGTTCCCTGTATTTTTATCCTTATTTCAACAATCTTAAACCGCTGAGAGTCACTAATACCGTCGATCCCTCATGACCGATGACACCTAGAGGTAAAGTTATATCACCAACAAAATTGGCTATGAGCAATATGCCGATAAACGCGAGGGCGAAAGTGATATTCTGTTTAACAATGCGATTGGCACGACGACCAAGGTTAATCGCGCTGGGAATTTTGGCTAAATTATCGGACATAAGGATAATATCGGCCGTTTCCAAGGCCACATCACTACCCGCTTTTCCCATGGCAATCCCCACATTAGCCATGGCTAAAGCGGGCGCGTCATTAATGCCATCTCCTACCATAGCGACAGTGTGATATTTTTCTTGCAGATTTTTGATCACGGTTAACTTATCTTCGGGCAGTAAATCAGCGTAAACCTCCTCAATACCGAGTTTTTCAGCGACTTTATCGGCACTTTGTTGATTATCACCCGTAATTAAAACGATATGTTCGATACCGATCTTTTTTAGCTGCTTCACCAGATTAACTGCCGATTCCCGAAGGGTATCGGCCACAGCGATCGCACCGAGCATTTGATTCTCTTGTACTACCCAAACGAGGGTTTTACCTTCTTTTTGTAAACGCTCGTGGGTAGCTAAAATATTCTGGTCAAGATCAGCAATATGGTCACGAATATAGGCAAAATTGCCCACAGATACCGACTTATCGGCAATTTTTCCCGTGATACCCCGTCCCGATACCGCTTGCACCTGATTAGCACTGAAGAAATTTATACCACGTTCCCTGGCTGTGGCGGTAATAGCGGATCCGATGGGATGTTCGGAACAGGATTCTAGGGATGCAGCCACCGCTAACACCTCATTTTCGCTGACTGCATGGATGGGGATAATTTCTACCACTTGCAACTTACCAAGGGTGAGAGTGCCGGTTTTATCAAAAGCGATCGCTCGTATGCGGCCAATCATCTCCAATCTTGCGCCATTTTTGAATAAAATCCCCTGTTTTGCCCCGTTAGCGATACCCGATAACAAAGCTGGCATAATTGAGGCCATTAAAGCACAGGGAGAAGCCACCACGAGAAAAATTAAGGCCCGATAGATAGTGGTTTCCCAGGTCCAACCCCAGAAAAAAGGCGGTAAAATCCCGAAAATTAAGCCCAAAATCACGATAATTTTCGCATAACCCCGCTCGAAACCTTCGATAAATTGTTGGGAGGGAGGGGATTCATTTTGCGCTTTTTCTACCAAACGAATCACCCTCTCAATTAAGCGACTTTCGGGGGGAGTTTCCACCTTTAAACGTAGCGCTCCCGCACCGTTGAGGGTTCCCGCAAAGACTTCTTCACCGATGGTTTTATCCACGGGAAGCGATTCCCCCGTAATTGGCGCTTGATTGATGGGACTGTTTCCCTCCATAATAATGCCGTCAATGGGGATTAATTCACCCGGTTTGACCAAAACTGTATCACCGATGTGTAATTGCTTGATAGAAATCTCTTTTTCGCCGTCTCCCGTGATTAATCTAGCAGTATCGGGAGTCATAGCCATGAGAGAACGAATATTGCGATCGGTTTTCGCCAGGGCAATCTGTTCTAATGCGCCACTAATGGCGAAAATCAGGATTAAAATGGCTCCATCGATGATGAGATAGTAATTACTATCCCAGAGTCCCAAAATCGCCGCCCCCAACGCCGCTACAATCATTAACAGGTCCACATCCAGTTCTTTTTCCTCAAATAAAGTCGTTAATCCTGCTTGGGTACTCTCGTATCCCCCCACCACATAGGCGATCGGTAGTAAGATGAAAGCTAGGCCGATCAGATTAAGGTGTAGGCATAACCAACCAAAAAAGACTAAAATAGCGCAAATTCCTGCAGCAAATGCCGAGGAATACCGAGACAACCAAGAGGACGAAATATTCTGAATCATGGAGCGATGGCAATTGAGTAGCTGGTTATAATTAAATTGAAGATAGATTTTGGTTTCGATCCCCCCTTAATCCCCCCTTGATAAGGGGGGTGATAGATTTTGGTTTCGATCCCCCCTTAATCTCCCCTTGATAAGGGGGGTATCGGAAAGTTTTTAACATCTACCTACTTAATTCTCTCCCCATTCTAGAAAACATTGGATCGATGCAGAAAACCGCTATCACGTTATCTCCTGCAGCTAACCTAACCGATAATAATTGGAATTTTGCAGAGGTTTGGAGCGATACGCTGCTATATACTCCCTATATCTTGCTTTTACTCGCTGAATCTTCAGGAAACTGTCGCGTGTACGATCCCTCTGAGGGTTATCAGGTAGTATTCACCAGCGCGAGTTAAGAGGAAGCGGAAAATTGGCTATTAGAGGACGAGTATAAACCCCGAAAGGGACGACTTTCGGCAGTAGAGATATAATTTCCTTATCTTCCTTTCCCCCTTTCTTCGATGCTATCCTTACTAAAAAAGCTCTGGAATTGGCTAAAATCCCTCTTTATAGGCAGTTTGAGGGCAGTTAACCCCAAAAAAGTCCAAAAATCCCCTCCAGAACCCAGCGATGGCGAATATGAAGGGATATTGATGGGGTTATTCGAGCAGGTGGCAGCGGGAACCACCACTGGTGGGTTACGGGGATGGCTATACAGTCGCCATTGTAACGATAAAAAGCTGGCGCACTGGTTAGAGGTCAAAAGCGAGGAATGGCTACAGTATCCGGAAGATTATCAAACTTTAGCGCAGGATTTGGCGGCTTTAGGGAAAGTGATGACGGGAAATCTGGGGGAAGTATCCCAACGGATTAGCCTCCAGTTACGCGACGCGGTGAGGGATGTTTCCAGTGTGGAGGGGGAAAATCTAGGCTCAACGGAGACGGATTTAACGAAAGTCCAAAAATTATATCAACTTTTGAATCAAGGGAAAACTTCAACAACTCAAAGACTATAGCGGTATTCGCTTGAGTGAGATACAGACAAAGTCTTGCCTAGACTGCCTTATAGCTTGTTGCAGTATACCTCATCCGACTGCATACCGCTATATCCACTGCTAATAATATCCCGATTGTTCAGGATGCCGAATTTTGGTTTGAGCAAGGATACCAGAAATACATGAATGGGGATTTTATCGGCGCGATCGCAGAATGCGATCGCGCTTTAGAAATTAAACCCGATGACCATAAAGCTTGGAACGGCCGAGGGGTTGCGTTAGATAAATTAGGAAGGTATGAACAAGCGATCGCATCCTACGATCGAGCTTTAGAATTTAAACCCGATTTCCATCAAGCTTGGAACAACCGAGGGATTGCGTTAGATAACTTAGGCAGATTTGAACAAGCGATCGCATCCTACGATCGAGCTTTAGAATTTAAACCCGATTTCCATCAAGCTTGGAACAACCGAGGGATTGCGTTAGATAACTTAGGAAGGTATGAAGAAGCGATCGCATCCTACGATCGAGCTTTAGAAATTAAACCCGATAAGCATGAAGCTTGGCACAACCGAGGGGTTGCGTTAGATAACTTAGGAAGGTATGAAGAAGCGATCGCATCCTACGATCAAGCTTTAGAAATTAAACCCGATGACCATCAAGCTTGGTACAACCGAGGGGTTGCGTTAGATAATTTAGGCAGATTTGAACAAGCGATCGCCTCCTACGATCGAGCTTTAGAATTTAAACCCGATGACCATCAAGCTTGGTACAACCGAGGGGGGGCCGTTTGTTCTCTGAGTAAAAATCGTATTTCTACTCCCAGTCTAGAAGCTCTCATTTACCGTAAACCGATAGTAGCCCTTAATGACCGAGAACCCCATATTTTCGCCCTCCGGGAGGCACTTCCCCACCTCATTCAAGGATCGCCTCCGTGGGGGCAAATTTATCGCTATCTAGGGCAAGCTTATCTGAAACATTCCCAGTATCAAGAGAAAGCTAGTCCCTATTGTCGCGACGCAATCCGACATTATCAAATCGCTTTACCGATTCTCAGCGAAAAAGACTTCCCGGAAGATCATTTAGAAATTCTGCAAGGATTGATCCGCGCTCATCTTTCCCTACAGGAAATCCCTGAAGCGCGATTCTATCAACAACAGGGGCGCCACCTTTTCACCCGACTACGCGCCCAGAAACGGGATAAACCCGCTTTTGAGGCCAAATTCAGCAGTTTTAGTCACCTAGAAATCGATTTACTGATCGAGGAAAATCATCCCCTAGACGCAATTGAACAGGCAGAATTTTATAAAAATCGTT
This sequence comes from Microcystis aeruginosa W13-11, assembly GCA_009995705.1. Taxonomy (GTDB): domain Bacteria; phylum Cyanobacteriota; class Cyanobacteriia; order Cyanobacteriales; family Microcystaceae; genus Microcystis; species Microcystis aeruginosa_F. The sequence continues at coordinate 25,411 of JAADBR010000083.1, read as the reverse complement.
GCTTGACTTGGATTCTCGATAATTGGCAAGAAAACCCCACCAGTCCCGATTATGCCACTATCCAAAGCCTGACAAGTCCGAATAAGGCGATTATTTACTGGTATCTCAGCGAGGACAATCTCACCACCTTTATTATCACCGCAGACGCTGATCCCGTAATTCTGGAAAGAGAGCAACGTTATCAACAGGCGCGACAGTTTCGGACTTGGTTAACCGAATGGGATAAACAATACCGCGACTATGCTAGTAAAAAAGAAACGGAGAATAAACAAAATCATCCGTGGAGATTGTCACTTAACAACTGTTTTGCCCAATTAAAGCGGATTTTACAGATCGATAAAATTCTCGCACATTTGCCGGTTTCCGTTAATTCCCTCATTCTCATCCCCCACCGGGATCTGCACCGCTTCCCCCTACATACCCTCTTCCCCGAAAAATACACCGCTACCTATCTCCCCTCTGCTCAGGTCGGTTTGCGTCCCCAGTCCGGCGATTTCTCCTATTCTCCCCTCCTCAGTGTCGAAGACCCCAAAACGGAGCAAAAACCCATGGATTTCGCCCAACTGGAATCGGCAATTATTAGCCATATCCTGCAACCGAGCGCGAGAATTAGACCGAAAAAGGCCTCACGGGAAAATGTCCGCAAAGCCCTCGAAAATGCCTATAAAACCTTCCATTTCACTGGTCACGGCTTTTATGACTCTTTTCGCCCCCAAGCCTCTGCGATCGCCCTTAGCGATGGTTTATTGACTGTCCGGGATATCAACGGACTGAACCTCTCTAGTTACCGTCTCGTCTGTCTGGCTGCCTGTGAAACCGCTCTCACCGGTAAGGATGGCATTACCACCGAATACGTCGGCCTCGTCAGTGCTTTCCGGGCAGCGGGTGCGACTAATGTGGTCAGTACCCTCTGGCCGGTGAAGGAGATTTCTAGCGCCTGGTTTATGATTAACTTCTATCAAAGATTATTAGCGGGTGAATCCCCGGCTCTAGCTCTGAAAAATACACAAAATTGGTTAAAAAACATCACTTGGCAGCAACTAGCTAACTGGATCGAGCAACTTCGGCTACTTCCCGACCTAAGGGAAGGAGTCGATCGACTGGAGGTGAGGGCGGCGAATATTTTAAAAGAAGGCAGTACAATAGGGCTAGATCAACTAACAGAATATAGCGATCCTTACCATTGGGCAGCCTATACCCTGACTGGACAGGACTAAACTTATGGAAATCCCCAAAACAATTATCGATCTTGAAGCGCTGCTAATCGCCCTCGCACAGCAGACTGAACCCTTGCCAGAATATCTACAGCGATCGCTCGAAGCAATTAGACGATTATTAAAGGAAGAACAACCCCAGGCAGCAACACAATTGCGGCAACTTGTCAAGGGTTATCCTCCCCTAGAAAAAGCTTATAAAAAAGCGATCAGAGAATTAGACGCAGCCTATGCTAACCAAGAACGCACCAAAAGTTTAAGCGTCATTTTTCCCGATAGTTTAGATTTCGAGTCCCTATTTATTAATGATGTTATTCCTAGCCAAGATTGGGTAAAAACTGCCCAAAAATTAGCTGGATCCCCCCTGCCCCCCTTGATAAGGGGGGTGCCGACAGGCGGGGGGATCCCCCTTGATAGGGGGGGTGCTGATTCCCCTCGATTTTGGGATAAAGCCGATCGCCTGATGGTGGTAACGGTGGGAGGTGCAGCTCTAGGGGGAGCGATTGCGGGAGTTTATGGCGCGGTTATTGGTGCGATATTAGCGGCGGGCTGCGGATGGTATATTACCTTTAGAAAAACAAAATCAGCCTAAATTTTTGATGAAGATTGTTAACATTGAAAACTTTCTTTTGTTAATCGGAACCTTGGTTATTACCGCAAGCGTGGCACTGGTTACAAAAAAACAGCCAAGACGGGGAAACAATAAATCTTATCTAGAAATTCTTTTTGTTTCTGGGTTGAGTTTATCGGCTGTATTGGCAATGTCTAAGGTCGTCCATAAAGTGTTAACCGATGAAAATTTTCAGAATTGCCTTGGCTCGGATAGTCAAATCCTTCTTTTGTTAGCTGCTGTTCTCGGTATCTATATTTCTATTAAAGAGATTTGGAAATTATTTGAAGCGAAGTAATAGAAATGCCAGCTTTATCCATATCCAAAAGTTATACTAAATCCTGTTGAGAAGGTGTAGAATAAGCGTTGGGTTTCATGCTTTAACTCAACCTAAGTTCTATAAACATTATCAGTAAACCCCAAAAAAAAGGAAGCTAAATCATGAAAATTACTATCGATATTCCCGATGAATTGCTTCAACATTACAACTACAATAATCTTACCCGTGAAATTTTAGAGGCTTTGGTGGTGCAGGCCTACCGAGCGGAAAAAATCACCAGTGCTGAGGTCGGAAGTATTTTAGGTCTATCTTCTCGTTGGGTGGTGGATGCTTTTTTGAAAAACCATGATACCGATTTACATTACGATGAAGTCGATCTAGACAGCGATCGCAAAACCCTTCAGCAACTTCGCAACAAACACGATCATAGTCTTTTATGATAGTCGTTTCAATTAAATTGAAGATAGATTTCGCCTTTGATCCCCCCTTAATAAGGGGGGCGCTGATACCCCCTTGATCCTAGGGTTGATTCATGAATCAACCCTACTACCCTTAATAAGGGGCGCTGATGGTTTTTAACACCTACCTACTTAGGGTCTGCTGAATAATGGTACGCCAATTCAACAACGCCGAATAATCTTATACTACTCCTAATCACTTCTTATCTCTTGACAATGACCTTAGAAACCGATCACGGTAAAAGCCATCCCGTCGGTGCGACTGTCTTGGCCGATGGTGTCAACTTCTCACTATTTTCTAAGTATGCCACTGCGATCGAATTATTATTATTTGATGATGCCAATTCCCCGCAACCTAGTCAAATTATTCGTCTCAATCCCCAAGAAAATCGCACTTTTTTCTATTGGCATATTTTCGTTCACGGGATTGGAGCCAGTCAAGTGTATGCTTATCGAGTCTATGGTCCAGATAATGCAGCCCAGGGTCATCGCTTCGATCCTGATAAAGTAGTTCTCGATCCCTATGCGAAAGCGATTGTCGGTGCGGAAATTTATGATCGACAAGCGGCCAGCGAAAAAGGCGATAATTGTCATCGAGCTTTGCGGGGTCTGGTGGTCGATCCGGGCTGCTATGATTGGGAAGATGACAAACCGTTACGCACTCCCTACTCTGCCAGTTTTATCTACGAAATGCACGTCGGTGGCTTTACTCGCAACCCGAATTCCGGCGTTAGCGAGGAAAAAAGAGGTACTTTTGCGGGATTAATCGAAAAAATACCCTATTTGAAAAACCTAGGCATTACTGCCGTGGAATTGTTGCCGATTCATTACTTTGATCCCGCTGCGGCCATGCCGGGGTTAACTAACTATTGGGGTTATAGCACGATCAGCTTTTTTGCGCCCCATGCCGGTTACAGTAGCGATCGCTCACCGTTCGGTCCTTTGAATGAATTTCGGGATCTGGTGAAAGCTTTACACAAAGCGGGGATCGAAGTGATTCTCGATGTGGTTTTCAATCATACCGCCGAGGGGGACGAAACCGGGCCGACTCTTTCCTTGAAAGGTATCGATAATCGCACCTACTACATCCTTGATGCGGTCGATAAAAGCCTCTATAGCAACTATACCGGCTGTGGTAACACCCTCAAGGGCAGTCATCCGATTGTTGGCAAAATGATTCTCGATTGTTTGCGCTATTGGGTGTCGGAAATGCACGTCGATGGTTTTCGCTTTGACCTAGCGGCCGTGTTATCGCGCAATGTGGACGGGGAACCGATCCTGCAAAAAGGTTATAACATGATCTGGGCGATCGAATCGGATCCTGTCTTAGCCGGGACAAAATTAATCGCCGAAGCTTGGGATGCGGCAGGATTGTATAGTGTCGGTCAATTTGTCGAATTTGCCGATTGGTTTTCCGAGTGGAATGGTCCTTTTCGCGATGATGTGCGTGCTTTTGTCCGGGGAGATACCGGCATAGTCACGAAATTAGCGGCGCGGATTTTAGGAAGCCCCGACATATACCACAGACCTGACAACAATGTCAAGAGAAGTATAAATTTTGTTACCTGTCACGACGGCTTTACCCTTAACGATCTAGTGTCCTACGACGAGAAACACAACGAGGCTAACGGCGAGGAGAATCGGGACGGTTGCAACGATAATTTTAGCTGGAATTGTGGGATAGAAGGGGAAACCAATAACGAGGCGATTAAAACCCTGCGACTGCAACAAATAAAAAATCTCTTAACGATCCTGTTCATTTCCCAAGGAACACCTATGCTGTTGATGGGGGACGAAGTGCGACGCACCCAAAAGGGCAACAATAACGCCTATTGTCAGGATAACCAGTTAAGTTGGTTCGATTGGAGTGCGGTAGAGCAAGAGTTCGATCTTTGGTGTTTCGTAAGGAGACTGATCGATTTTAATAAAAAATTAGCTCTTTTCCGTCAAGAAAAATTGCTAGAAGTCACCTATACCAGTCTTGAACCCCATCTCAGTTGGCATGGTGTACAGTTGAGTAAACCCGATTGGTCGGAAGATTCCCGCAGTTTAGCTTTTTCCCTGCGTCATCCCAAGGCAAACGAGTATTTACACATTATGCTCAACGCTTACTGGGAATCTCTCAACTTCCAGTTACCATCCCTATTCCCAGAGGAAAAATGGCATCGTGTCATCGATACTGCTGGGCAATTGTCCGAGGCAGCCTGTGATTTAGATGCCGCCGTCGCTATTGAATCGGAAAGTTATCGGGTGCAGGCGCGTTCGGCGGTAGTTTTAATCGTTAAACCAGTATAACAAGAGGAGAGATATTGCCCGATCGAGCGATCTTGAATGCTTTAACTAATGAACAATGGCATCAATTCAATCGTCAAGTGGAAAAACGTTATTTATTTGCGGAGCAATAGCTGAAATGATGCGGCTTTCATTAGCGAAACGGGTATCGATTCTCTCTTTGTGTTTAATTGGGTTTTCGCTGCCTTGGACCGCATTCAGCGTTTCACCAGTACAGGCGAACCTAGAACCGAATGCGATCGCTATTGGTGATCCCGTTCGGGAAGAAAAGCAAGCTCGGCAGCTAGTAGAATGGTTGGGAACTAAACAATACGACAAGGTGATTGCAGCTTTGTCACCCCAACTAAAACCCCTCTGGAGTGCCGAAAAACTGCAAAAGGTCTGGGAAAGCCAAGTAACTGAGCAGACCGGACCGTTTAAGCGCATTGTCAAAACCAAGCTACTTGATGCTATCAATGCCAATCTGGTGATTGTCACCGTTGAATTTGAGAAAGTTACCGACGATGTGATACTTACCTTTAACCGGGCTGGTCAGATAGTTGCCGCCGATTTTCCCGAATTTCGCAGTATTTCTGAGATTGGCACCGCTTTTGCCAAGGCTTTGGTCAATAAAGACTACGGCCTGGCCCGAGGTTTTTTACATCCTCTCCTGAAAGCTGAGGTTTTCCCCACCAGAGTACAAGGCGCTTGGGAGAATTTACTTAAGCGTACCGGCCCCGTGCGTCGGATCGTGGGAACTCAGGTCAGAAAAGGCTCGGATACGGACGGTGTGGATCTGGTGTTGGTGACGATTCAATTTGAAAAACTGACGGATACTTTAATCCTCGTTTTTGATGATCAAAAGCAGATTGTCAACGTGGATTTCCCTTTAGGCAATTAGTAATCAGCCGAAATTACCTCGTAAATTGAGTTGGAGACGATAAGTTATGTTAGATAAAATTGAAGTTCCCATCGAAGCGATCGCAGCTAGGGAGATTCTAGATTCCCGTGGCCGTCCCACTATTGAAGCGGAAGTGCTGTTAGAATCGGGGGCACTCGGTTTGGCCCAGGTTCCCAGTGGCGCTTCTACGGGTAGTTTTGAGGCCCACGAATTACGCGATGATGATCCCGAGCGTTACGGTGGTAAGGGTGTCCTAAAAGCGGTTCGCAATGTCCACGAAAAAATCGTCCCAGTTTTGGAGGGGATGAATGCTTTCGACCAAGCTAGTATCGATTTAGCTATGATCGATCGCGATGGCACGGCTAATAAACGAGAATTAGGGGCTAATGCTATCCTAGCCGTCTCTCTGGCCACGGCCAAAGCAGCGGCGGCGGATCTGGGATTGCCTCTCTATCGTTATCTCGGCGGTCCAATGGCCAATGTGCTACCCGTCCCGATGATGAACGTGATTAATGGTGGTTCTCACGCTGATAATAACGTCGATTTTCAGGAGTTTATGATCTTCCCCATCGGGGCTGATTCTTTTAAGGAAGGTTTGCGTTGGGGGGCGGAAGTATTCGCCGCTTTGGGTAAGACCTTGCACGAACGCAAATTACTGACCGGTGTGGGCGATGAGGGCGGTTATGCTCCTAATTTGGCTTCAAATCAGGAAGCGTTGGATATTTTGATCGAATCGATCGAACGTGCTGGTTATAAACCGGGGTCAGAAGTGGCTTTGGCTATGGATGTGGCCGCCAATGAATTCTATCGGGATGGTCAATACCTCTACGATGGTTCGGCCCATTCTCCCGCCGAAATGGTGGATTTTTTGGGCAGTTTAGTCGATCGCTATCCGATTGTTTCCATTGAAGACGGTTTACACGAGGAAGATTGGGACAACTGGAAATTATTGACCGATCAACTGGGGGCGCGGATTCAGTTGGTGGGCGATGATTTGATGGTGACTAATCCTATCCGTCTGCAAAAAGCGATCGATCTGGGTATTGCTAACTCGATCCTGATTAAACTCAATCAGATCGGTTCTTTGACAGAAACCCTACAAACGATCGCCCTAGCTACCCGTCACGGTTATCGTTCTGTAATTAGTCATCGCTCTGGAGAAACGGAAGACACCACGATCGCAGATCTGGCGGTGGCTACTAATGCCGGACAGATTAAAACCGGTTCTCTCAGTCGTAGTGAACGGGTGGCCAAGTATAATCGCTTATTACGCATCGAAGAGGAATTGGGCGATCGGGCGGTGTACGCGCCGAAAGTCGGTTTAGGTCCAAAATTCTTGGCCTAAAATTTGAAAAAAGTCTTGCAGTGATCGAAAAAGGGTGTTATACTATAAGGTACTGATAACTGATAACTGGTCACTGACTATTGTGGTACTTCGCTGAAACCTTTTTCGGCGAAGTATTTATTTGTGGCCTTTTTTTGTACAAAGTTGTGATTTTTGGATCAAAGGTGTTATACTATAAGGTACTGATAACTGATAACTGGTCACTTTCACCGATAGGTTATTGCCCGAATGCTTCGCCCCTACAGGACGCGGGCCGATGAAGACGCGAGGTTTTGAACGACGATTCTCTCAAAATCTTGCACCTGTTCCGCGAGAAAAGTCCCAAAACCCTTACTTTGCCTACATTTCACATTTATTCAGCAAGCCCTATTTAAGCTCAGTTCGGGTTAAACAGAGGGGGATAAAGCCCATTCCATGGTCAAGCTGAACTTATCGGGCGTTGTCGCCGTCAGCACTAGGGAGTTTTTGGGGAAGGGAAAGCATCCCGTCAGATGGCGACCTCCATTGATTTTTGTAAATAATAATTTCAAGGCACTCGCTACTAGCATAGGATAGAAACGTCGGATTTCTAGGATGGGGATGATGAAAGACAGTTCTATATTTCGACGTTTCCCACAGGTATTCGCGGGTTTATCGGTGCTATCGATCGCTCTCGTCTTGAGTTCGTGGATAGCGGCACGCTCGTTCTTGGCGGTGAAACGGGCGAGCGATGTTTTTGTCGTCACTGGTTCGGCCAAAAGGGCGATTACATCCGATTATCTTCTCTGGCGTTTATCGGTTTCCAGTCAACAACCTACCGCCCGGGATGCCTACCGTGATCTGATCCAGCAAACCGAGCGGATACGAGCTTATCTCAAAGAAAAACAAGTTCCCGAGGACGCAATCACCACCAACGCGATCGAGACGATGGCGATTCCCGAAGTAACAGTTAACGGCCAGGAAACCGGGCAAATTCTCGCCTATCGTCTCACCCAACGCTTCGAGATCCGAGCGAGCGATGTGGCCCGTTACACACAACTTTCTAGGCAGGTAACGGAATTGATCGAGGAGGGAATTAACCTCGTCTCTGAACCCCCCCAATACCTTTACACCCAACTGGATAAGCTGCGGGTGGAAATGGTGGCGGCAGCGACCAAGGATGCGAGAGCGAGGGCTGAGGCGATCGCTAGTAGTACCGGCAGTCGGGTGGGAAGGGTGCGCGATGCGAAAACGGGAGTTTTTCAGATCACCTCGCGCAATTCCACTGACGTGAGCGATTCGGGAATTTACGACACTTCCTCGGTCGACAAAGATATTACCGCAGTGGTTTCGGTGACGTTCGGGATCGAGTGAATTACAGTCTTTACCTAGGGGTGCATCTGATTTTTGTCAATCTACCCAGTGGGGATTTTTCCAGGGAAACTATCTGCTAAAATTCGCGCTTAATGGCGATTTTTTCCGCAATCCCGCCGCAGATTAGCTTTTGCAGTGGGATGCTTAGACGTGGTTGTTCATACATTCGTACTAACTTAAGGATGACTGATCATTGTTGATTGTCGTTATTTCTGCAGATCTGAGATGCTCCCAGAAAGTCCGGACAAGCTAAGAGAAGATTTAGTTTCAATCTGGTCATGACAAAACTACCTGAAACTTCAGGAACTGTCCTTGCTATTATCTTTTTGGTTGTCAATCTTTCCCAACTGCTTCGGCAGTTTTTTGGGGCTTTTTTTGTCTTTCTGGCTTTTTTGCGAACAAATGAACTAAGATAGTCTCGCGTCTTTAATAAAAATTATGTCTAAAAGCGTTTTACCTAAGCAAAACTTATCAATTTGGCGACAAATCAGTGGCATTTAATAGGATGATTTCCGGAGCGACTTTTTCAGCAGCCCCTATCTCATAGCAAGGAGAGAGTTAAACGGCTCTCTCCTTAATTATGGCTATTCGTCGTCGTCGCTGGCACCAACTTGCTTGAGATGAATATGTTTTCTCCCCAAAGTAATTTCAAATTCATCTCCCGGTTTGAGTCCCATTTTTTTGGTGTAGGCCGAACCGATCAGAAGATTATTATTTGATTGGACACTGATCCGGTAGCTGGCCGAGCGCCCACCCCGTCCATGACCATTGGCACTGCTATCTAAGTCAATTCCCTCCGCGTCGATTAAAGCATTGAGAAATTTCATCATATTAACGCGTTCAATACCATTTTTTGTCATGGTATAGTAGCCGCATTCCCGGGCTTTTTCCTCTTTGCTGAGGTTGCCTAGCTGTTTAACTTTCTCAATTAGTTCGAGGCCAGTCAGGGGTTCTGGATTAGTGGTTGTGTTCATTTAAGTTTGCAGTAGATAAGTAAAGGTTAGGGTCATCAAGGCTAGTCGAGGAGAATTGCTCCCCCTGACCAGAAACAATCGGGTTACGATTGATCTCTACACTTATCTTACACGGTATAAACTAAAAATTGTCACTTGCTTGGGGAAATTGATTTTAATTGATTAGACTCTATCTCTCGATCGAAATCTTAACAGAATTTATCAATGTTGATCGAGATGCTGGGGTAAGGGAGGTTAGCCTTTCTGTCATCAATGAGGGCAGGGGGTAGGATAAAGATAAAGAGGTAAAAATGAGGGATAATGAAGCTAACAACTAGGGGTCACTATAGTGTTAAAGCCTTGCTGGATCTTAGTTTACAACCGAGGGGAACTCCCGTATCGGTAAAATCGATCGCCCTGCGTCAAGATATCCCGGCTGCTTATCTAGAGAAATTGCTGATAGAAATGCGACGAGCGGGGTTAGTTCGTTCCTTTCGGGGAGCGCAAGGGGGTTATCAGTTAGCTAGGCCGGCAAATCGTATCTCGTTGGGGCAAATTTTGGAGGCAGTGGGAGAGACGATCGAGCCATTATCAGGTTATCATCCCAGGGACGAACAGGCAGAAGATTGGGTGACATTTACTATCTGGAAACACCTCCACGAGAAATTAAAAGAGGCCCTAGGGAAGATTACCTTAGCCGATTTATACTACGATGCGCGTAGCTGGATCGCCGCTAGGGGAGAGGAAACCAGCTTTATCGTTTAGTAGTTTAGAAGTTATGACAGCAACAAAACAAGCAAAGATTTATGGGGGAGGTTGTCACTGTGGAGCGATCCGTTTTCAAGTGGCGATCGATCATGATCAAGCTCTAGACTGTAATTGTTCGATTTGTCAGAAAAAAGGCTTCCTGCATCTGATTGTTCCCTCGGCACAATTTACCCTCCTAAGGGGTGAAGATTTCTTAAGTACCTATACATTTAATACCCACACAGCCCAACATTATTTTTGTCGTGTTTGTGGTATTCATCCTTTCTATCGTCCCCGCTCCCATCCTGACGCTATAGATATAAACCTGCGCTGTTTGGATGGCAATGTCTTGGAAGATTTTCAGTTCCAGTTCTTTGATGGAGCTAACTGGGAAGACAATATTGAGAAAATTCGGGATATCGATGGGAAAAGGGAGTAATTGTGAAGGGAACGGCAACGGCGATCATTTTAGTATTAGGGGCGGTTTTAGATTATCTGGTGGGCGATCCTTGGGGATGGATTCATCCAGTGCAGGTGATGGGGGCGATTATTGCTGTTGCCACAAAAGTTATCCTTAATTGGACGCAGGAAAAAATTCGCCAACGTTTAGCGGGCATAATTCTGGGACTAGGTTTAATTATCTTGGCTGGGGTCTTAACTTGGCTAGGAATCCAATGGTTAGGTCAGGTCAATTTGCTGCTGAGTTGCCTAGTACAAGTGATTCTCTTGGCTAGTTGTTTAGCCGGTAGAAGTTTACGCCGGGCTGCCGAAACCGTCATCGCAGCTTTACAAGCGGAAAATATCACCTTAGCTCGTTGCCAACTAAGTTTATACGTTGGTCGCGACACAGATAATCTCGGCCAGGAAGAAATCCTTCGCGCCCTCTTAGAAACCGTCAGTGAAAATGGTGTGGATGGAGTTACCGCGCCGCTTTTTTATGCCCTTCTCGGTGCCTTTCTCGGGGTGGGACCAGTTCCCCTCGCTTGCGCTTATAAAGCCGCTAGTACCCTCGATTCGATGATTGGCTATCGTCGGCCACCCTACACCCATATGGGCTGGTTTAGTGCCAAAAGCGAGGATGTTTTGACATGGCTACCCTGTCGTTTAACGGTCTTAACTCTCGCCCTAATTTCGGGCCGGCCGGGGCGGGTTTTAAGCATTTGTTGGCGCGATGCCCGTCGGGATCCTAGTCCTAATTCCGGTTGGAGTGAATGCGTCTATGGGGCGATTTTAGGGGTGCAATTGGGGGGGAAAAATCAATATCGGGGCCAGATTGTGGAAAAACCTTTATTGGGCGATGACCTCAACCCGATTACCGTCAAAACCGTCGAACAGGCTTGGCATTTAACTCGTACTTGTGTATTACTTTGGTTGGCGCTCGCTGTTAGCTGCTTAGTTGCTAGAGATTTTGCTCAATTTTAGCGACCACAGGCGACGGCGTTGACGGGATTGACGCTGCCAGTAACGGATAATCAGGGAGAAGGTCAAGAATAGGGATTGCAGTATCTGTATCTGTCCGCAGAGACGTTGATAGTTTTGTCGGAGATAATAGGTTTTCGCCCCGGCGATGGCAATATATTCGGGGGCGGGGTAAAAAATGTGGTGTAAACGTCGTTCCACCCGGTTTAAAATTTTGGTCACTCGCCCTAAAATCCGCCGCAATTGCCACAATTCCCAGACTAGAAAGCAATTAAATAAAGTTAAGCCTAGATTGAAGCCGAGGACAAAAAAGAACATGATCGAGGCGATGGTCGAGTTATGCCAATTTTAGCCTAGATTCCCGACCTGAAAGTGTCGGGGAAAGAAATCTAGGACTAAATCCCGTTTTAAAGGTGGATTTACCGTCCGAGGGCGTGTAATCCGTTAATAATTTCGGCACAGCGCTCGGTAACTGCCTGTAAAGCTTCTCTTTTGCCAGAAATCGGTGGCGGCAGCACTTCCCCGATGCGAATAGTTAAGGGGATACTATGGGGAAAAGAAGAGCCTTTTTGAAAAATCTTTTCTGTCCCCCACAAACTGACGGGTAACAGGGGAACTCCCGCTTTAGCGGCAATCATCGCCGCGCCTAGTTTTGGTTGATGGATCAATCCGTCCTCGGTGCGGGTTCCCTCCAGAAATACTCCTACTGCCCAGCCCGCTGCTAAGGCTGCCATCGCCGCCCGAATTGCCCCGCGATCACCACTGCTGCGTTTGACGGGATAGGCCCCGTAAAGAGCGATCGCCTGTTTTAAAATCGGGATGGCGAATAATTCCTCTTTAGCCATATAAGCTACGGGACGACGCACGGCACAGGATAATAGGGGTGGATCGAAGTAACTGGCGTGATTGCAGACGATAATTAGAGGATGACGCTGGGGGACATTTTCCACTCCGTAAACGCGCCCGCGAAAATAGCCGTGTAGGGTGGGGCTAACAATCGACCATTTAAAGAGATGATATAAAACTAAACTGGCAAAGGGTTCTCGCTCTTGAGGCTGGTTCATGACTGACAATTGTTCCCTAGACATGGAAAAGCCCTTGGGAGTCTTGCCGTGTTTCGACCCCAAGGACTTTGCTTTCTTCTCACTCCTCACACAACTAAAACATATAGCAATTTATGGGTTAGGGAAAGGTTAAGCGTGCCGCTTTCTTAACTGGCATAATTACCTACCTAGGGTTGAGAGCGGCAAAAGGATTAGCAAGATTTGACACTCTGCGCGCTAAAGCGACGCAGACCCTAGCACAGAATTAGACCAAAATCTAATTCTGATGGGCATTGTCAAGATGCCTCTAGTAACTCTGCTCAAATCTAAGCTCCCGTCTTTTTTCGTGTCATTGATTTTGCTTGGGTACTGAAAAAAGGGATGGTGATTCGGTAGTAGTGATGGCGGCTTAATCCTTTGCTTTGCTGTGCATTGTAGTCATGGGTAAAACGCCAATTCAAAAATGAAACGCATCAACAGGCTGCTATCTACCTGACACAGCACAAGCTGAAAGCGAGACGCGCCGAAAAAATGCCAAACAACCCTTTAAAAATGTCAGCGAGTCAGTCTTAGAGTTGGTGAAAGAAGGATTGAAAAATTATCATAGTCCCGAACAAATAGCAGGTCGTCTGAAAAAAGCTGGTCAAGAATCGCTCAGTCATGAAACCATCTATCAAATGATCTATCAAAACTATCGAGACTGGGTAAAATATCAAGAATACCTACGTCAAGGACGAGGAAAAAGAAAGAGTCGAACATAACTATTCATGGCGTTCATGTTTTTGGCGCAAATATTTAGCAATTTTTTCCCTGCGAATATCTCTGTTAGACAAGTCTTCTTTTTCGTCTAATAAATGTTCAGGATAACCACCCATTCTTTCTAGAATTGTTGGCGATTTTTTTAGAGTAATCCAATGGTTACGCAAAAGTTTTTTGACTAATTCTTGGCTAGTTATTTTCTCTTCTGATAAAATTTCAATTAAGTATTTTTCTGATTCATGATCTAGATTGACTGTTAACATGATTGATTAATCCTCCCTTAAAGTTATCAATTATGAATTAGTTAGACAATAGATTTTGATAATTTGTTTCTATTTCTTTTTCAGGAATACTCATCGCATTTAACTAATCAGCGATCGCCTTTTAGTTGGTAGTAATGGCTTTAGCCATAGATAATAAGATTAATCGTCCTAATCGCTAGGTAAAAAATCATTAACAGTAACAATATTGATAGATTGAAAAGGATGTAAAATCAATAAATCTTGATCCCCTATAATGATTGAATCTGCTTTGCCGTTAACGGCTAATTCCAAATATTTATTATCTTTAGTATCTCGACAAATATCCGTCCTAAAGTCTATTTTGAGACGAACTCAACATTTTCAGAGAAGTCCAATAAAAATTGTTTGCGTTCATCAAGACTTATATAGCGATCAAATTTTGGTCGAGATAAGACAGTTTCTAGTTCTTGCTAAGTGGCAGGAGATACGATAATAATTCCTAAGTGTTGAGTTTTTTTAAAAGCGGCATTAGGTTTACTCTTGGGCGATAGAACAGAACTAACAATAATAGTTGGTATCGATAACAAAGGGTCTATTCATCTTCATTTAAGAGAGATTCTAAAATTTCGGGGGTTAATCCTCTTTCTTGCGCTTTTTGTCCAATAGTATCCATCGTTTTATATAATTTGTCCAGAGATTCCTTCCTAGATAAGGTTGAGGATTGAACATAAAAAGCGATTTTTTCTTCTATTTTTTGGCGTTCTTCTTCCGTTGCATTCCAATAAGTTTCAGCAACATCTAAAGGAACTTTGATTCGGATTTCTGTTTGATAGTTTGTCATAATTATATTTTCTTGGTTTAGTAGTAAAGAAATTTAGTCGAAATTAATAGCCTCCCTTCAGCCAGCGTTACAGTTGAGAAGTTTCAGTTACTCTAGCGCATTGTTAAACTGATTGTCAAGTTTAGTTACTCTCAATTTAAGATATGTAATTTACTTTGGTTGCGAAAAACCAGCGCCGCTAGTGTAAGTATTCTTCAGTGCCTGGACTAAATCTAGAGATGACGTTGGGGGAAGGCTAATGCAGGAACGGTAAATAAATTTGGCTGAGTTGCTTGCTATGATTAGGGGTAATTGTTAACACTTCTTAAAGAGCGAGTGGGAAAATGAGGCAAGTCATTGTACATCGAGACGAAGATGGCCATTGGATTGTGGAGTGTCCAAGTCTCAAAGGCTGTGTTAGTCAGGGAAAAACGAGAGAAGAAGCCTTGATTAATATAAAAGAGGCGATTACCGGTTATATTGCGGCTTTAGCGGAAGACGGCCTGCCGATTACAGCAATTATTAGAAACGCCGAAGTCTAACCATTATGAGCGGAATTAATCGCGAGATTTTTCTTGACACTAAGCATATTTCTAAACATCTACCGAATACTCCACAATCACGGAGATTACTGTTACGAGGACGAGCTATTCATGTGTTTAAAGATGAAGATACAATGCTACGAGTTATTCAGGCTATCATGGAAAGGGGTGAATACACGGGAAATATTCGTAACTATGAACGCTATGGGCTATTTTTTGCCGAAGCGATTGGTTGTCGAATTAGCCCAGATGGTTTAAAGTCTTCTTTATTCTACGGCGAGGTTAAGATTAATGCAAACAACCAATATCACGCAATTCCTCGAACCCGACCTAGTGAAGGATAATTGGCGCTTCCTAGAAGTTTGGGTGGATTCCATGCAGTCCCCTCCCTATATCCTGCTAGTGTTGATCGATAAGGCGAGGGGATGTTATGTTTTTGATCCTGCTGAAAAGTATTGTCTCGTCAAGGCGTTTCCAGATTATGAAGAGGCTCAACTCTGGCTCTTGGAAGATGAATACGAACCGATTGAAGGACGATTATCTAGTGAGGAAAGCGCTTAGATTTGTTTAAACTTGTCGTTTGGAATAAAGTCAGAATATCGCCTGACCAGTGCCGTTAGGGTAAGCGCCGAGATAGTGTCAGGTTTGGGTAATTGGCGCTAGGATTATCAGAAGATTTTCTTTCGGCACTGGTAGAAAACAATTAGGAGGATTTATGATCCCGGTTAATGAGGCTCAACAAAAGTTGCAGGATTTGATTGATTCAGTGACTGTTTCCCACGAACCCATTATTATTGAGGGATGCGATGGTAATTCAGTTTTGCTATCTGAAGGGGATTGGAAATCGGTACAAGAAACGTTATATCTCCTCTAAGTTTCAGCAACATCTAAAGGAACTTTGATTCGGATTTCTGTTTGATAATTTGTCATAATTATGCTTTCTCAATTAAGTCCTGAAGATAGTTATAGCGGTATGCAGTCGAATGAGGTATAGTGCAACAGGCTATGAGTCAGTCTAGGCAAGACTTTGTATGTATCTCACTCAAGCGAATACCGCTATAGGAGATTGAGGGATTTTAATAAAGGAGAAAATGACAAACTCTACGGCATACAAATAACCCGAAAACTTGCGATCGCCCTTTGGTTGGTAGTAATGGCTTTAGCCATAAATAATCAGCCCTCAAGGGCTTACTACGAACTATGGTACAGCCTAGAGAGAAACAAAGAACCGCCGAGCAATCCATCATCCTCGAAATTTGCCAACACTGGAAGCTCCTCAAACGTACCATTCTCCAACACATCCACAACCACCCACAACGGGAAATGTCCTTGTGGTGGATTCATATTAAAAACGTATTGAGAGGGCAACCAATTCCCACTAGAACTCAGCTTTCGCCACCCTACTTTATCAGCAAATTTACGCCAAATATGAAAATCACGAACCCCTACTTCTCCGCCGCATTCTAACCAGATTTTTTTCTGCACGGAAAACCCAAATTTACCGTTACTGTATTTTACCCATAAACTATCAATTATTTGTAATTCTTCATGAGGGAAATTTTGGCAATCCTCTTTCATTAGCCACCCTGAAGCTGTTCTCCCCGCAATTTGATTAATTATATCGCCAGTTTCGTTACTTGCTTCTCGCCATTGTCCATTTTTTAAATATTGATCTAACTGGGTAAAATCAGCCTTAGCAGTTTTTGGAGATATTTGTGCTACAGGCATCTTGCCTGTTACTTGTGTTTGTACGGCATTTAAAACTTGTTCCACAGTCATTGACTCCCCTTCCGTTACCAGCGCCGGTAAGTGAGGAATATTACCAAAACGAACTAGACTTCTCCACTGCTGTAAAACACTGTTAACCTTGCTTAATTGATTGATGTCAATATTTTCCGCATCTTTCACTTGTTCTGATAACAACTTGAGCGACTCTAAAAACGGCATATACTCTTGATAAATAATGCGTTTGAAAAGACGAATATCATCATCACTATCAATATCAAAAACCTTATCTGTCGGTGCATTATTAGCCTTTAACCAATGACATAAAGCCGAATTACCCTGCTCTAAAGCCAAGTATTTATAAGCATCAGGTAAATTCGCCAAAGATAACGCTAACTTCATGCGGATTTCAGGCGAGCAAGAAGCCGAATCAGACTCCAAACTATCATAAAATCGCCCGTAAGCCTTAACAATAGTGGCAATTCCCTCCTGCCAAAACTCTGGCGTTAAAAGAGGATGATTCTTATACTTTTCCAATAAATAGGGAATTAAACTCGGTAACAACGGCGTATTTTCCCAAGAATTGCCCAAAAAGAGAATATCCGCATAAAGCCCAATCACTAAACAATGCCATACCGCTAAATATTGATAAAATGCACGATAATCGAGATTACTGAGCTTATAATCTTTTTTCACTGTCAAATCAAGACCATGCTCTTCAAATTCAGCTTTTTCAGCTAATTCTTTGTAAAGGATCTGTAAATTTTCTTCATTTAGTCCTCCTTTTTCCTTAATAAAGGCTTCATCCTTACCAATCTCTTGTAATTTTTGGCGAGTTTTTTCCCATTCTAACGCCCGATTTTTTGCGATAGAATAAAGTAAATCAGAATAGGATTGACCCGATAAAATAGTAGCTTTAGTGTAGGAAACATCCCCCGCCGACCAATAACCCAACTTAAAATTAAGCAAATCCCCTAAATTAATATCCGACTCCAAAACCAAAACAGGAATACTTTTTAATTGTCCATGAAGAGCCTGTAACGCAGAACTTCCACCCCATTTCTTGGACTCCCAAGCTCGATCAACCAATTGCACAGGATGGTGATGACTTACTAAATAACCTTGGTGCAAAAATTGCTCAATTTCTTCGGCTAAATAGGTCTCATAACCCGATGTTAATGGCTTGCCTGTACTAGGATCATGATCTAAAAAAGGCGGTGCTAGAAATAACTTTAAAGGCATTACCCCATGAGCAAAAGAATTTTCCAGTAAATCAAAAGGTAAATTAGCAATGGGAGATTTATCCGATCTCAACCTTTCCCGCATCAACTCCACCGCATTTTGATGTTGCAAACGAACTAAATCACGTTGAAAATCCTGCTGTAACTGTAAAATATCATATTGAATTTTCTTTTCCTGCTCAAAACGCCATTTTTGAAAATCCAGATTTTTTTGATTAATAGCGTGACTCACTTTCGCCCGAAAAGCCTCAATTTCCTTCGCTCTTTCGTGATTAAGTTCAGCTAATTCTCTTTGAAATTCTTGATTTTCTCTTTGTTGCAATACGGAAAATTTTAATTGATTATATTGCAATTCTGCGGAATGCTTTCTACTCAGTCGGGCAATTTCTTCGGAAGAATCCCGATTTAGCCGACTGATATTTTCAGAAGACTTACGATTTTCTGATGCTGACCAAGCATTGTTTCCACTCGATACCAGCGCACTAAAAGCTGCACCACCGGCATAAATTAAGGCATTAGCAGCTATCTTATCTAAGGGCATATTTTAAAATTCTCCACAATAAATTAATGATAATTACTTTTGAGCAAATACGAGATTTTTCAAGGCTGAAACTTAAACTTTTTTAGACTGTTCTCTTGCTTTTTCAGCCTCCGCTCGATATTTTTCTGATTCTGCCATTTTATCCTTGGCATCCCGGTCGTGGCTGGCGGCTAAAGAAGCGTCATGATGCTCACGAAACCAATCAGCAGTCTTACTATGATCGAGAGAACTATGATAACTATCGTTAGCTTTTTTCTCTAGTTCATTTGCTTTACTTAATAACTCAGAAGCCGTCTCAGAACCAGATCGCTGTGAAAGATGATCCCAATGGGAAGTATGATCTGCGTGGGAATATTGATGGTCTGGGAAACTGTTAGCATGATGGGGGTGATAATCTGCTAAGTGCTGGTTCTCAAAACCTTGATCAAAATGAGAAGGATGATCAACTTGAGAATATTGATGGTCTAATAAACCATTAGCGTGATGGGGTTGATAATCTGCTAAACTCTGACGCTCAAAAGCATTATGGATATGATGAGGCTCATAAATGCTGATATTAGATGGGACAAAGGGATCGTGGTGAACTCCCAAATTAGGGTCGTTTAACAAATCTTGGTGGTCGTGCAAATCCAGCGACGAATCCGCATGAGTATGTAAAGTATGGGTAGTATCGGACTGATGAAGGTTATGATCAAAAGCCGGTAGATCCATGATGATATCTTGTCAGTGGAGGAATGAGTGTTTATTTAAGCTAGGGAATAACTTGATCCAGATAAATTACCGCAATCCTAGCATATTTATTCTAGTCGAAGCCATCGGATTAGTGCAATGCGATCGCCATTTATCAAAGGATCGCCAAGTAATACTAAATCCAGTTATCAAAGACTAATTATTTAGGATTTGCTGAAAAACTTTTTCGGCAAACCCTAACTATAACCTCAAGCTCACTTTTTCACCAACTTGACAAATTCTCGAAAACGTTGGCGTAATCTCTCGATATTAGCCGATTTCCCGCCATAACGCCAATCAACGTAGGCGCGAGCAATTTCCTCGATAATATTCGCCACTGGGGGCGGTTGGACGCGGCGGGCGGCGGTGGCGTATTCTAAAGGGGTTTGAGCGGGATGTTTACCATAACCAGCTTCTGTTAAGATTCCTAACATTTGCTGGTATAAACGCTCGATTGGTGGTAGTTTTGCTAACTTGCGACCCCGACGCCAACGATGGAACTGTCCCCATCCTAACCAACCAGCGTAACCGAAGACGACCCCCACTAAACCGCCGAGAATTCCCCCTAAAAGACTGCCGGAAATAAAGCGCCATAACCAGGCCAATAACTTGCCAATAGTAACGATAACATTTTCCCAAATCAGACCGAGAAAACCCGTTACTGGAGAGGGCAACCATCCGGCCACCCATTGCCACAATTGCTTGAGGACGCTAAAAGGTTCCGCTTCCTCAAAGGATGGGGGAATTAATTCCCGGCCCGGGATAGGATCGAAAGTGTACCAACCGTAACCAGGGAAAAACACCTCTGTGATGGCGTAAGCGTCCGTATTTTGGACAACATAAAAGCCAGTGAAAGGATTAAACTGGCCAGTGGCAAAACCGGTGGCTAATCGGGCAGGAATACCGATCGAGCGTAACATAATCGTTAACACGCTGGAAAAATGATCGGCGTAACCCCCCTGAAAACGAAACAAAAAGGCCGAGACTAAATCCTCATTTTCGGCTAAAAAGGGCAAATCGGTTTTTAATTCGTAGTTTTGCTTTAATGCTTGGGCCAAATATAGGGCCTTCTCGTAGGGAGAGGTTAAAGGTGTGGGAGATTTGGCCAGCAATTCCTCGGTTTTTCGGCGGACTTTCGGGGCAATTTCGGCAGGAATTTGTAAATAATACTTGAGAATAGACTTAGGGTAGGTTTCTGGGGCCGATCGCAGTTGGCTGCGATTGCGTTCCGGCACTTGTGAGATTACAGTATAAGTTAGCCCTTCCGCTAATCCCCCCGGCGACCTTAAGCTATTTTCTCGGTCCAGAGATACCTGTCGGGTAGGAAAAAAGAGATACTGGGGCGAGGTAAGAGCAGGGATAATATTCGGTAAACTGGAGACAATGCTGTAGGTTTGAACTACCTGATGGGTTTTGGCTTGGGTTGCAGGTAGCGGCACAAAAAAGCGATAGGACCAACTACTGCGATTTAAATCCTCTACTTCCTGATCTCGTGAGATTTGCCACCCTTGACCAGTATAGCGATCAAAGGCCATGGCGCGCCAGAATCCGGGGGCTTGAGAACGTACCCGCATGACTGTCTGGGGAGTCATACTTCCCCGCAAATTTTGGTTAATTTGGCTGTTAAAACCGTAATAAAAGGTAGTATCTAACTGTCCTGACCCTGTAGTGGGACTGTTACCGCCATTTACGCCACCATTCCCCGTTTCACCCTCGCGCACATAGCCGGGGTTAACGATTTGTCTGTCTCCCTGTTCAAAATCCTGATTTTCCATACCTTCGGGACTATTGACGGGAAAAGATTGAATTTGATAACCCGGAAAACGCGGCATCAGAGCAAAAATTGTCAATCCCAAGAGGAGAATTGTCAGAAAGAAAATCCCGAAACGTTTGGGAGAAAGGGGAGAATTTTGCAGGGAAACTAATTTTTTTGTGGCTAGATGCGGGGGTTTTCTTGGGAAGAAAGGGAGACTCTGATTGAGATTATCTAAACCTAAACGAGAACGATAGTCTAAAACTAGGGTAGGTAGGGATAAAAGCAGAAAGAGGATTAACCAAGGTGCAAAAGCGAGGGTTTGGGAGATTGTCCCAGCGACTCCCAAGAGAATTAAACCGATTACCATAGAATAACCTAAATCTTTGCGTCGGGGCAGGTCAAAACTATGGAGAATTTGTAATTGAATTAATAATTGCGTTAAGGCAATGCGACTATCCTGCATCGCAACGATATCACCCAAGAATAGCGCCAACACCACTAACATTCCGATCGCTATACAGAATTTTGCCCCAATATTGCGCTTTTTCCTGCGTCGCCAACTCCAGATTCCGCCGATAATACTGAGAGGAACCGCCCAAATACTGGTATAACTATCGATAGCCACATCGGTGGCGATAATACCGACGATTACTAAAGCTTGCACCAGAATTCTTAAAATAATCGATTCCTCGGTTTCTGGCAAAGGAGAAGATTCTATCTTTTGCCAGAGGGTTTTTAAGGAAGGTCTTGGACGAGCAGCGCTGCTAACCATAGGGTAAATTGGGAGAAGGACAAAGAAGTTAATTTTATATTTCCCAGTTCTAATCTCGATCGCTCCCTGGGGTAAAGTGGATTTTAGATGTCAGGAGATAGGGAGATAGGGAGACGATAACTGATTACTGACTACTGATAACTGACCTATGATAGCCGTTACCAAGCCTGAAATTTTACCGTTACTTCATCCCCTGATTGGACAATTAGCCACGGCAATTCTGTCCCACTGGGAAAATTATCTTGATTTGTCGCCCTTTGAGTTGCCGGAAGGTTTAGGCTATGTGGAGGGACGTTTAGAAGGGGAAAAATTAATTATCGAGAATCGCTGCTATCAAACCCCCCAGTTCCGCAAAATGCACCTAGAACTGGCTAAACTGGGCAATGGTTTGGATATTCTCCACTGTGTCATGTTCCCCCGTCCAGAATATCCGCTGCCGATGTTCGGATGTGATATAGTCTCTGGCAAAGCGGGAATCAGTGCCGCTATTGTAGATCTTTCTCCCACCAGTGGCGATAAAACCCTCTCTAGTGCCTATAATCAAGCTTTAGCGGCTTTACCTGCAGCTAATTTCGCCCAAGCTCGTGATTTGCCGCCTTGGGGTCATATTTTCTCCCAATATTGTCTGTTTATTCGTCCCGAAACCGCCGCCGAGGAACGACAATTTTTACAAAGAGTAACAGATTTCTTGACAATTCACTGCAAATGTGCTAGGGAAAGTCAGCCTCTTTCTGGGGAAGAAGCGCGCATTTATTTACAGGGACAACGGGATTATTGTAGTCAACAGCAGAAAAACGATAAAACTCGGCGTGTACTAGAAAAAGCCTTTGGTTGGGAATGGGCAGAGCGTTATATGACGGGTGTTCTCTTTGATTTGCCCGATTAAACTGAACTATCCCTTCCCCCCTTGCTCCTAGGGTTGATTCATCCTAGGGTTGATTCATGAATCAACCCTACCTTCAATGGAGCCGACAATTTTTAACACCTACCTCTTATTTAGAGATTTTCTGCAACCTCATCGCTATTTTTCCCATTTTTGAACTCTCAAACCCTAATTAGGCCAGAAGTCTCTTGAAACTTAACAATATTAACAGACAAGGACGGGAGAATAATTGCTAGATTGGGTTAGGTGCAGTTAAATGTAACCGCGAGAACGAGGGAAAAAAAGGCGGTTTTCCTCGGTAAAACCGTCAAAAGGCCTTAGCTTAATTTCTCGATTCTGACGATTAAATAAATATTAAAACAGCCGATGAATCTAACGAACTTTCCTTGGTTAACTGCCATCATCCTTTTTCCCATCGCCGCCGCTTTATTGGTTCCCATAATTCCCGATAAAGACGGTAAAACCGTGAGATGGTTTGCTCTGACGGTGGGATTAATCGACTTTGCCCTAATTATCTACGCTTTCTATAGCAGTTACGATTTCGCTAATCCCAATCTGCAATTAGTGGAAAGTTACCAATGGTTGCCCGAAATTGACCTAAGATGGTCTTTAGGAGCCGATGGCCTCTCCATGCCTCTGATTATCTTAACGGGATTTATCACCACTCTGGCTATCTTAGCGGCTTGGCCGGTGACTTTTAAACCGAAACTATTCTACTTCCTGATGCTGTTGATGTACGGGGGACAGGTTGCGGTGTTTGCCGTGCAGGATCTGTTACTGTTCTTCCTCGTCTGGGAATTAGAATTAGTCCCCGTCTATCTAATCCTCTCTATTTGGGGCGGTAAACGCCGTCTCTACGCAGCCACCAAATTTATCCTTTACACCGCCGGAGGCTCCCTATTCATCCTTGTAGCGGCGCTGACGATGGCTTTTTATGGCGATACCGTCTCCTTTGACATGGTGACTATTGCTGGTAAAGAATTCCCCCTGAAACTACAATTATTCCTCTACGCTGGTTTTCTGATTGCCTACGGGGTAAAACTGCCGATTTTCCCCCTCCATACTTGGCTACCGGATGCCCACGGCGAAGCCACGGCCCCTGCCCATATGTTACTAGCGGGAATTTTGCTTAAAATGGGTGGTTATGCGCTCCTACGCATGAATATGGGGATGTTACCCGATGCTCACGCCGTTTTCGCCCCCGTTTTGGTGATTTTAGGGGTAGTCAATATTATCTACGCCGCCTTAACCTCTTTTGCCCAACGCAATCTTAAGCGCAAAATTGCCTATTCTTCCATCTCTCACATGGGATTTGTCCTGATTGGTATGGCTTCCTTTACCGATATTGGTACAAGCGGGGCGATGTTACAGATGATTTCCCACGGACTGATTGGGGCGAGTTTATTCTTTATGGTCGGTTGTACCTACGATCGCACCCATACCCTAATGTTAGACGAGATGGGCGGTGTCGGCAAGAAAATGAAGAAAGTTTTTGCCATGTGGACCACCTGTTCCCTCGCTTCCCTCGCTTTGCCCGGGATGAGCGGTTTTGTGGCGGAATTAATGGTATTTATCGGTTTTGCCACCAGTGATGCCTATAGTCCCACTTTCCGCGTCATTATCGTCTTTTTAGCGGCTATCGGTGTCATTCTCACCCCGATTTATCTCTTGTCCATGTTGCGAGAAATTCTCTACGGGCCGGAAAATAAGGAATTAGAAGAACACCATCCCCTAGTGGATGCGGAACCCCGGGAAGTCTTTATCATCGCTTCTCTATTAGTGCCAATTATCGGCATTGGACTCTATCCCAAAGTGGCTACGACAATTTACGATGCTACTACCAATAAATTAACCGCCCTAGCGCGTAATTCTGTCCCCAGTTTAGTGCAACAGGCAAAGGCAAAAACCCCTAGTTTCTCCCTTTATTCCTTAAAAGCCCCGGAAATCTAAGGAGTTATCAGTTACCAGTTACCAGTTATCAGATTTGAGTTTTAAGTGAGCAGTATTAAATCCCACTTTCCGCACTTCTTAATATTCAATTGATAATTTTTACTAATATTAAATCCGGTTATTAAAGAATGATTATTTATTCTCCCTTTTGCCTATTGCATGAGTGCCTCTCCTCATAACTAGCCTGTACTCAACGGATTTAGTATTATTATACTTTTAATTGATTGTGTGATTATTTTAATGCGATCGCCACTGAGTACAGCCTAGAGAATTATGAGAATTAGTCCCCACTGGAGCAATCGCACCCACAGAAGATTAAGCGGTCGCAACGCGCTCGCTACGCGAGACCGCAACATAGCAAAATATAGGAGTTTAGGCAATGTCTAACGAAACCGTGACTTATTCCCTAGAAGCTGTTCTGACAAGGATCGAGGGGAAAATAGACAAAATTGATGAACGGTTAACCAAAGTAGAAATAGGACAATCGGAGATAAGAGGGGATATTAAAGCATTAGGGTTTAAGGTTGAGGGCATCGATAAAAGATTAGAAAAAGTAGAAAACGAGCAATCTGTTTTAGTTAAATCTGTTTCTGACTTACAGGGATTTCGGGGGTTAATTTTACCTCTGATTGTTGGGGGAATTAGTGCCGGTATCGGGGCAATAATCACCGTTAGTATCAGATTTTCTCTACTCGGTGGCAACTCCTAAATAAGGCAATCGCAACATAGCAAAATATAGGAGTTTAGCCCATGTCTAACGAAATCGTGACTTATTCCCTAGAAGCTGTTCTAACAAGGATTGAGGGGAAAATAGACTCTCTACAAAGGGATGTCAATCAAAAATTCGACAAAATCGATGAACGATTAACCAAAGTAGA
>JAADBR010000082.1 GCA_009995705.1 Microcystis aeruginosa W13-11 | reverse complement strand
CATTAAGAAATGTTACAAATTACATGGGTACATTAAGAAAAGTTAAGGGGGTGTATCCATTGATGGATAAGGGTTTCCAGCTATTGTGGTATATATGTATGGGGGAAGTTCAGATATAATATAATCTAAGGTAGAAAAAAGTTAAATACTGACTAAACTGCCCAATTATAACAACTGAGCCGACAAATTCTGATGTTATCAGCATTAAAACAACTAACTGTTACCCCAGGCGATCGCCTGTTGTTAACTTCACTCACTTGGCAAGACTATGAAAAAATTCTTGACGAATTGGGAGATCGACGGTCAATTCGTCTATCTTATAGTCAGGGAACTTTAGAAGCAATGACTCCTCTTTTTATTCATGAAAATACCAAAGTTTTAATCGGGGATTTGGTTAAAGTTCTCCTGGATGAATTAGGGTTAGACTATGAACCCGCCGGATCAACAACTTTTAAAAATCAGCAAATGGATCAAGGAATAGAACCAGATGAGTCTTTTTATATCGAAAATTGTGCCGCTATTCGGGGAAAAACGCGCCTTGATTTGGCGATTGATCCCCCTCCCGATTTAGCAATTGAGATTGATATTACTAAGCGAACCCGATTTAATAATTATCAGCGATTGGGTGTTCCTGAATTGTGGCGATATAATGGGGAGAGACTGGAAATCAATGTTTTGCAAGGATCAGAATATGTTGAATCTTGCCAAAGCCGAATATTTTCTCAATTTAATCTAATAGAAAAAATTCCAGAAACGCTACAAAATAGTCAAAAAATAGGTAGTGCCATGGCATTAAAACAATTCCGAATTTGGGTCAAGCAAACGCTTAATCCCTAACTTCAAATCGAGAACGAAGTCAGGGAACTTTTGCCGATGATAATTTAGGGGTTACAGTTTTCGCTTTAAAGCTGCACCTATTCCTAATACTCCTAAACTCAGTAACCCTAGACTTGATGAGGGTTCGGGGATAGAAGAGGGTTGCGAAGAAACTTCAACTACTGATACATTATCAAGGGCGGGACCAGCACCTGTTCCTGTTAAACCTATAAACTCAAGTGTAGTTGTCGTACTGGTGGCGGTAAAATCCCAGGATTTTGATACCCATCCCATATTTGTGCCACTTTTTCCAGTTACATCAAAAGAAAAATCTGACGATGTTCCTGCTGCACTTACTCTCATATTTTTTACTGGAGGCTCTAATGTAGGATTACCAGCCATATCAAATATAACCCGATAAAGCGAACCAATAATCGTGTTAAACGTTTGCTGAATCCCACCAGCACTATTAAAGGTTCCATCTAAATCAAGACTCCTATTCCCATCAGCAGCCTGCCAATTTGCAGTGTCTACATAATCAATCGTTCCTTGTGTTACAGTCCATCCAGTAATTGCAGTAGAACCAACGTTTAGTGTTAAGAAACCTGGTGGATTAGATGGAGTTACGGTTGCTGTCTCAAAACTGCCATTTTGAATCAGATTAGCTGCTTGAACAGGTACTATCGTTAGGGTACTAATAGCAATAGCAGAGGAAGCGATCGCAATTTTTAATAAGTTTTTCTTACCCCCCCCGCAAAATCAATCAGTTTTACTAATGTCATGATTGAAAAGCCTCCGGAGAATTAGATTTGAGTGATTGTTTAGTTGTATAGTAGTATAGTAACGAAGCTTTCTGGATTGCTCAGGGGAAATTTAAGGAAGTCTTTGGGATCGCTTTAGGAAAGTTAATCATTGGATAAAATCAATGCTAGGGAATATTTAAGGATTTTTTGAGGGCAGTTTGAACTTGGTTTAGGATGTCTGAGGGTAAAATGCCTAGTTTCTGTTGAAAAACGGACTGGTTGACCGTCGCAATCTTGTCAGTTCTGATTACAGAGGTCTTTTTTAAGCCTGTTTGTGAGAAGTTGGGATGTCCTTCCCTAACCAGTATCCAAGTTTCCCACCACTCTCCAGGGGGGATTTTGGAGAAGATTCCCAGGATGATTTGTTCTTCTCGATGTACAGCTAAAACTAGCGCGGGTCTGAGTTTTGTGGTGCTAAGGTCGCTGAAGGGAAAGCGAACTAACCAAATTTCGGCAGCTTTAGGGTTGGACATTGTAAATATCTTCCTCTGGGTCGTTCCATTCTGGAAAGCCTGTTTCTGCTAGTTTCATGAGGGTGAGGGTTTCTAGCTTGTCTTCGAGGTCTTCTAAGAGAGAAATTTGTTCTGAGAGGGGAAGTTGATAGACTAGGGTTTTGATTTCTTCAAGGGTTAGGGTGGAAATCATAAGACTCTGGGGTTGTCGAGATATACATTTATGTCAAGCAAACGCTTAGGGACTTGCGCTTTGATAATGTACCATCTGGCTGGTCTGGTTCTTCTACAGAGCGATTTTCAAAGCTGGGATATTATTCCTACGCAAGTCCCTTACTGCTCACTGATTACTGTTTTTAGACGCGGAACAGCCTACCAGCGATCGCCAGCCTCATAAATTGCTAAACGTCCGACACCTAGAGCTAATCCGGGAGAATTGTCCCCGGGGGGATAAGCAGTAATTCCAAACTGATAGATACCACCATAATCAGGATTTCGTACTGGTTTCAGACCGATAGAAACGGTATTACCGGGGGGGACAGGAGGATCAAAAATGACCGTGATCGTCTGAGTATTGGGGTCAAAAGTAGTGGATTTTAGGGTTAATTTTTCGCCGCGCTGATTGCGATCGCCAAGAAAAGCAAAGGTTTGATCAATAAGAAAAGCAATAGTTTGAATATTGGGCTGCTGTTGTATGGTTACTTTGCCCAAGGGCGCCCCGAGAGACGGCGGCAGAGCGATGGTAAGATAGTATTTTGCTCCCCAAGCACGCACGGATTGGAAAGTAGTGAAGAAATTAACCAGAGTGGGAGAACTCTCGAAGAATACTCTGCCATCGGGAAATTGTCCTGCGAGGGAGACAGAAGCATCAAAAGCGAGTATAGCAATCAAAGCGAGTTTAGATAGACTTTCAGTCTGTTTTAAAGGCAAAAAGGGAATCTTCAAGGTAAAAGCTACTATAAAATATTGATTGTCAAGGAAAATTATAGCAAATTCACTTAACCCTCAACCGCTGCCATGATCAGTGATCAGTGATCAGTGATCAGTGATCAGTGATCAGCTTTTTTCTCCCCACTCCCCCACCCCCAACAGCTAACCCCCAACTTGCAATGTATCTCGAACACCTGCATCTTCACAGTTTTAGAAATTATGCCGAACAGTTGCTGCAATTCGAGTCCAAAAAAACAATATTATTGGGCAATAATGCTCAGGGAAAATCCAATTTACTAGAAGCGATCGAACTTTTGGCCACTCTCAAGAGTCATCGAGTCAGCAAGGATCGGGATCTGGTGCTAGAGTCGGACTCAGAGGCAAGAATTTTTGCTCGAGTTAATCGTCTTTATGGTGCATCAGAATTAAGTTTAATTCTCCGTTCTTCCGGTCGTCGCACCGTGATCCGTGACCGTCAACCCCTGCGCCGTCATCTCGATTTTTTGGGCGTGATTAATGCAGTACAATTTTCTAGTCTCGATCTGGATTTAGTGCGCGGTGGTCCGGAAGCTCGCCGAGATTGGTTAGATACTTTATTAATTCAATTAGAACCCCTATATGTTCATATTTTACAGCAATATAATCAGGTTTTACGACAAAGAAATGCTCTCTTAAAAGAGATTCGTAAACAGGAATTAGAGGGAAAAGTTTACGCAGATTTATCCCAACTAAAACTCTGGGATTTACAATTAGCAGAAACTGGTTCAAGAGTTACGAGAAGAAGGGCGCGAGTCCTACAAAGATTAATTCCTTTAGCTCAAAAATGGCACGAAAGTATTAGCGGAAAAACTGAATATCTAGAATTACAATATATTCCCAATGTGTCTTGGGTAGAAGATGATGTCAATGGGGTACAAACGGCTTTTTTAGATAAAATTGAAACCCGTCGTTTGGCCGAGAAACAGCTAGGGACATCGGTAGTCGGTCCCCACCGGGATGAAGTGGATTTTTTAATTAACCAAAACCCCGCTAAATCCTACGGTTCCCAGGGACAACAAAGAACCTTAGTTTTAGCCTTGAAATTAGCGGAATTACAGTTACTAGAGCAGATTATCGGGGAACCTCCCCTACTACTCCTCGATGATGTTTTAGCCGAATTAGATATCGAACGACAAAATCAATTATTAGATGCGATCGAAGACCGTTTTCAAACCTTAATTACCACCACTCATCTCAGTTCTTTTGAGTCTCGCTGGTTGCAATCTTCCCAGATATTTTCTGTCAAAAAGGGACATATTTTTTATTAGCCTATAGCCTCTCTTTGTTTGTCTCTTTGCTGACGATATGCACCCATAATTTTATCCCCCCTTAAATCCTCCCTTAATATCGGATCATGGGTACTTCGTAGTTCTCGCACCTTAGAACAAATTGACAACCTACAACCTTTTCAAAAGTTTGTTATTGCGGTTCCTTGGGATTCTTTAACCAGTCCTAACAAAAATTTTCTTAAGGATGCCAAAATTTTATGGACTACAACTTCTGTTAATGCAATAACAGCCCTATCCTATGATGCAACGCTTGCTCTAACAAAAGCTCTAGAAAAGGCAAATACTCCCACACGAATTAATATCCTTGAACACTTAAAGTCTCCTGATTTTCTTGTCACTAAAGGTGCAACTGGGACAATTAAATTCAATGAAAATGGCGATCCCCAAAATCCCTCCGTAGAATTTGTTCACATTGTGGAGTGTCGGACATTAAGTTCAGATTTTGCTTTTGTCCTAATCAAGTATCCTACTGCTAAAGATGCCGGTTTATCCTGTTTAAACTCACCCAAAAAGCCTAGTCCCTAGCTAATCAGGGTTGGTTGAAAAAGTCTGAAATGCCGCTAGGAAAAAGGTTTCACTCAATCAAGCGAACGCCGCTTTTGTAGGTTGGATTGACCTAAGGAAACCCAACACAGAATTAAATAACCAACTAAAATAATCTATACTAAGCCAATAAAGCCTGTTTTATTGGGTTTCCTGCCTCCTATTGACAGTAGTATGCTAAAACTAATAATTAATATCATCGTTGCAATTACTCGTGGACTGGAGACAACAACTGATTATTTTTACCCGTTACCCGGAATTGGGGAAAGTAAAAACCCGCATGATTCCAGCTTTGGCAGCCAAGGGAGCCGAAGAATTACACCGCAAACTGGCCGAATATACTCTCAGTAAATTAGGGGGTTTGAAGAATTTTCTCTCTGTGATCATCTACTACCATGGCGGCAGCGAGGAGAAAATGCGTACTTGGTTAGGTGAGCATTATTGCTATCATTGTCAACAGGGAAAAGACTTAGGAGAAAAGATGCAAAATGCTTTTGCCGATGGTTTTGCTCAAGGGATGACAGCGATCGCTATTATTGGCACAGATTGCCCAGAAATCGGGGAAAAAGAGATTTTATCAGCCTTTGAGTCCCTAAAAACCCACGATATGGTTTTAGGGCCGGCGTTAGATGGAGGATACTACCTAATTGCTTTAAAACAGGTCTTTCCAGAGCTTTTTAGCGATATTCCCTGGGGAACGGGGGAAGTCCTGGCAAAAACTCAGACAATCGCCGCTAAACTGGACTTAAAGACCGCTTATCTGCCCCAATTAGCCGATATTGATCGCCCGGAAGACCTGCCTATCTTAAAAAAATACCTGCCAGAATTAAGGTTGAACGATGACGGGGGTTCCCATGCGGACTAAATCAAACAACACTTTCACATCCTGATTCCGCATCCGCACACAACCATGGGAAGCGGCAGTACCGAGGGAATTTTCTGCGGGGGTGCCGTGAAAACCGATGGAATTTTTGCCGTCACTCCAAAAACCGATCCATCTTTCCCCTAGAGCACTATTGGGACCGGGGGTACTGACTTTGTCTGTCCAGGGACTTTTCCAGACGGGATTGCGAACTAATTCCCGCACTTCAAATTTACCAGTGGGGGTTTCCCAGCCTTTTTTGCCGACGGCGACGGTAAATTGCGCTAAAACTTGCTTATCTTGATAAACGTAAACTTTTCTCTCTTTCAGTTTTAAGACCAGATGGGTAGCGAGAGTTTGATTGGCCGCGGTATTCGGGGTAACGGTGCTGATTTGGTTAGCTTGAGCCGGATATACGGGTAAACAAGTTAATCCTAATCCGATGATTAAGAGGGTCAAATTTCGTTTGAACGCCATTATTCCCACACTCCTCAATTGCGATAGCGATAATTTTTAAGGATAGCAAATAGGGAACTTTTTGGAAGCTCAAGCCGCTGACACTGTGCCAGTTTTAGCTTCGTACTGCCGACAACCTTCACACCGGACCCGGGGGATTAACCGCACAACGCAAATGGGGGGAATAGGCATTAAAACGACAACTAAGATCACCGATAAAGGCCAGTTTATTTTCTGTCTCTAGAGGGATTGACAAAAAATCACCAGCAATCACCGTGCTGTATTCGTGACGATGGCGAATCCCTCTCAAACGGTTGCTTAATCTCTGTTGGTATCGGTTAATTAACCAGAGACTAAGCAGAGAGGGAAAGAGAGCGAGGATAAAAACAAAGGTTATCCCAATCACAATTTCAGTTTAGGCGATCGCTAGTGATGCTAACTTATTATTAGGGCCAGCGCTAAAAATTAGGCCGTAACTAGGGAAGACTTAAGGGGTTCTTCCTTTTTGCTTTCATAAACTGCCCCAGAACTGGGGAATCCTCTGGTTAGTTCCCGCACTTTAATCTCACCTGCTTGCAGGGATTGGGTCAAAATTTCCATGGCAACCACGGGTTTACCGGCACCACAGAAGAATAAATCGGCGGCGAAATAGCCGTGTTCAGGCCAGGTGTGGATCGCGATATGAGATTCAGCTAAAGTCGCCGTCGCGGTAACTCCGTGGGGACTGAACTGGTGGACACACAAATCGATCAGCGTTGCTTCTCCTGCCGTAATTCCATCGAGGATAGCGCGACGAATGCGCTCGGGATCGTTGAGGAGGTCAGCAGGTACTTGCCAAGCATCGACAATCAAATGGGTTCCCAGTTTGGTCATTTTTTTTTCAATACTCCCTATCGAAAAACCTTCACAGACTCACCATCATAACACAATTTTTCTAACTTGTGCAAAAAAAATCTGGTTTTTCTCGGTTACTTTCTCTAAAAACCGGGACAGGGTAGGGGAGAAGGGTGTGGGGAAAAGCGCAAGGGCCTAGTTTTATCTAGGAGGGGGGACGGGATTAGTGGGGACGGTGGGACTGGGAGAAGCGGCAGGAATGGGGAGATTTTCGGGTTTACGGACTTGGGGGACGGGTAACAGATAGAAAAGTAGGGCGCAAGCGACAAGACTGCCTAATCCTGTCAAAAAAGGCACTGTTCGACTGGCCACCGATTCATTCACCTTATGGTAGCGACGGGAAACTGGCTGTAATTTCAGGGTTAGGTCGGGTAAAGTGCGAGTATCGGCAAAAAATTGGTCAATCGCTTCTATTAAATCGAATAACTGCACGGTACTGATTTCTATCTTGACCGGACTTTCTGGGATATTCAAGTCCGTTGATGGATACCAAACCAGACGATGGAGATTCTGGTCAATCTTTTCTAGGTACACATGATCTGGTTCATAGACGGGGTCTTGGGGATGACGAACACCACTCAAAAATTCTTGAGCATACTGACTGACCGCTTGTACTAAATTTTCCAAGAAAACCCGACCACCTTGCAGGACTTTATTGGCCCCGATTAACCGACATTCTACGTTAGTCAAAATTGAGAGCAAAGGTCGGCTATCCCCGGGGATAGCCGAGGCGAAATCATCGCCGAAACCATCGAGAATCAGGGTACAATTGGGCAAGCTATACTGTCTTCTCATCTTTACACGATCTCCCCATCAAATAAACTAATCCAAAACCGCTGCATTCCCGTCGTACCAGTACAAAATAATAACCGATCGAGGAGGGATAAAGCCAGTTCATTTAGGGCATTTTCGTCAGCTAGATAAACCGATACTTTGGCCCGACGGGGGTTCATGCGACTGCGAAAATTGGAGCGAAATCTTTCTAGGTATTCTGATAAAAGAAAATTATTATCCACGGGTAAACCCTTTGATTCCATCTGTTGCCGCGCTAACAGTAATTGTCGGATGGATATGGCTAGGGGTTTGGCCCGATAACTGGCAATGATAACTAAAGCTTTTGCTTGGTCAAGGGTGAGACGGTCGAGGGTGTAGGAAATTCGCCAGGGATTAGTACAGCGTAAGCGCCAGAAAATAATCCGGTTTCTGACAATTTTATCGAGTCCTAGTTCTTTACAGAGGACTAACAGGGCCTCCCCAGCGCCGACTTCTAAGGATTCCAACGCTAATAGCATTAAATCGATATGCTGTTGGAGATGTAGGGCGCATTGCTGACTGGCAATCGGAAAATCGGGTAAAACGCTGAAGATAACTGGTTTTTCTGGGGCTGATGCTGTAGATTCGGGCGTTAGGCTAGTGGAAGTCATGATATAGGATAACTAGAACACAAGGGCGATCAAGTCAGGGTGTTGTAAATTGTATTGTATAGATAGCTGTCCCCCATTTTACGAGACACGGAAACCGAATGGATCTGAAATCACTGATTCGCGATATTCCCGACTTTCCCAAACCGGGTATTGTCTTCCGCGATATTACTACCCTACTCAATAATCCCCAAGGATTACGTTACACGATCGATACCCTAACGGCAAAGTGTCGCGATTACGGTTTATCCCCCGATTACATTGTCGGTATGGAATCGCGGGGTTTTCTCTTTGGTGTCCCTTTAGCATACCAATTAGAAGCGGGATTTATTCCTGTCCGGAAACCGGGCAAATTACCCGCCGCCGTTCATAGTATCGAGTATGATTTGGAATACGGAAGCGATAGCCTCGAAATTCATCAAGATGCGGTGGCCTCCCATCATAAAGTCTTAATTGTCGATGATTTAATCGCGACGGGAGGAACGGCGAAAGCAACAGCCGATTTATTAGAAAAAATTGGTTGCGAGTTGTTAGGATTTGCCTTTATCATCGAGTTAATCGACCTCGGTGGTCGGGAAAAATTACCCGATTTACCGATTATTACCATCATCGATTATTAGGTTTCTCTTAAGTACCTAAGCAGAATTAATTACACATTTCGCTAACACTCTTGCAAGAGTGCCTATCTCAAAAATGGCAATTAATTCTGCGCGACTATTTATCCCCTGTCTCCTGAATTGGAGTCCCCACTGGGAAATTAACTTGGCATGATTACTTATGACGGTGACTGATAATAATTATAAGGCTGCAAACGCTCGATCGAGTGCTAATGGATTACAATCTCTCCTAACTAGCGAAACTTTTTTATATATTGTCAAGCGTGTTCTCCAGGGTTTATTAACTCTGTTGTTGGCCTCGGCTTTGAGTTTCGCCATTATCCAATTAACCCCCGGCGGGTTTCTGGCTTTGCTTGACCTTAATCCTAAGATTAGTCAGGAAACTAAAGAACAATATATTGCCCTTTTTGGTTTAAAAGACCCGCCGATTGTCCAGTATTTTAAATGGTTGTGGCAAGTGGTAACTCAGTTTAATTTTGGTCTGAGTTTTACCTATTTTCGTCCCGTGTCTTCCCTATTATTAGAGAGAATTCCAGCGACGTTATTAATGTCTTTAACTTCCATCATTTTAACCTGGGCGATTGCGATTCCCTTGGGCATTGTCAGTGCCGTCAAACAAAACCAATTTATCGATAAATTTTTCCGAGTTATCAGTTATCTTGGTCAAGGTTTCCCCAGTTTTATCACTGCCCTTTTACTGCTAATTCTCGCCCAAAATGTCTCGCCGCTTTTACCGGTGGGTGATATGACCAGTATTAACTATTCGGAATATTCCCCTATCGGTAAAGTTTTAGATATCGCTTGGCACATGATTTTACCAACTATTGCCCTGACAGTTACCAGTTTTGCTGGATTACAAAGATTGATGCGGGGACAATTATTAGATGTTCTGCGACAGGATTATATTCAAACCGCAAGGGCGAAAGGTTTACCAGAAAATAAAGTTATCTATGTTCACGCTTTACGCAATGCTATTAATCCCTTGATAACTCTTTTGGGCTTTGAATTTTCTAGTTTGTTAAGTGGGGCATTTATCGCCGAATTTTTCTTTAACTGGCCTGGATTAGGTCGCTTGATTCTGCAAGCTGTGACGGCTAAAGATTTATATTTAGTTATGGGCAGTTTAATGATGGGTGCTACTATGTTGATTATCGGTAATCTTCTGGCTGATTTACTTCTCAAAGCTGTAGATCCTAGAATTAAATTGGAGGATTTAAAGTAGGGGAAATGGGGAAATTCACCTAAACCCCCAAAACCCTAAAACCCAATCCCTTTTTTCCTTTTCACTTTTCACTTTTCACTTAACCAACTATGTTAGCAACTACACATTATTTACTCAGGTCAAAACAAGACGGACAATATCTAGTGGCGCGTCTGAGAAAAGGTGAAAGCGAAACTCCGGCTAGTTATCTGCTTCTGTTTAAAGAATCCTATGATGCCTTAAGTTATATCAATACCCATGCTCAGGATTTAGCCAATAATTTTTCTGTGGAAACTCTCTCAGGAACACAATTAAAGGGACTGATGCAGCGATGGGGATTTGCAGGAATTGGTTTAGTTAGTGAAGCGTTGGAACCACAAGTGCAGTTTTTAGCCTACGAAAAAGGATTTAATCTCTAAACTATGAAAACGCTGTTAATCACTGGAGTTAGTGGGTTTTTAGGTTGGCATATTTACCAAAAAACTCGCTCATCTTGGGCCAGTTTCGGTACATACCTTAATCACAATGTCAATAGTAATGACCCAAATTTAATTAAAATTAACTTAACAGACTTAGTCGCAGTTAAAGAACTTTTTCAACAGATTAAACCCGACGCGGTAATTCATGGGGCTGCCCAATCAAAACCGAATCTCTGTCAAGAATTTCCCCAAGCATCCGAGGCAATTAATCTGACAGCTTCTCTAGAAATTGCCCGTTTATGTAGTCAATATCAAATACCGCTAGTTTTTACCTCTACCGATTTGGTTTTTGATGGTAGAAATGCCCCCTATTCCGAACATGATCCTGTTTCTCCCGTGAGTGTCTATGGTGAGCAAAAAGTAGCGGCAGAAAAGGGTATTTTGGCAATATATCCTCGGGCAGCTATTTGTCGAATGCCGTTGATGTTTGGTTCCCCTTCTCCTAGCGCTAATAGTTTCCTGCAACCCTTTTTAAAAACCCTGCAAGAGGGAAAAGAATTATCTCTATTTACCGACGAATATCGGACGGCTGTTGGGGTTAATAGTGCGGTGAATGGTTTACTTTTGGCATTAGAAAAAGTGCAAGGGATTATTCATCTGGGGGGTAAAGAAAGAGTTTCTCGTTATCAATTTGGTTTACTAATGGCGGCAGTTTTTAACCTTCCCAAGGAACAAATAAAACCCTGTTTACAGTGCGATGTTCCCATGATTGCGCCGCGTCCGCAGGATGTTTCTCTTGATAGTTCTCTCGCTTTTTCTTTGGGTTATCAACCATTAAGTAATAAAACCGAATTAGAGGCAATTAGAGATGAAATTACCTGAACAAAAGCGGACTATATTAATCATCTTACTCCTTTTTTTTACCGCTATTCTCATGACTAATTATTTCGAGGTAGGGATGACGGGAGTGTTAGCTTTTTTCGTTGCCTATCTTTCTAAAGGATTGCGAAAAGTTAAGTAGGGTATGTTGAAAAAGCCTGAAATGCCGATAGGAAAAAGGTAAAATACCCTAAAAGTCCTGCATTTTTTTTATTCAGTACAGATGTATGTCTGGACTTTCCCCGTATAAATATACTAGCTATGGCTAAAAGTCTTACAGAGCCTGAGTTAAAGCCATATAATACCAATGGACTACTGGACACAAACTCTTGAAGTCCTTACGCAGATAGGGTTTAAAGCAAAATTTTTCAAATTTGACCCTTCGACCATTATAGCTTGTTTCGAGGCAGAAAACCAGCAAAAACACGGCTACAGAGGGAATCGCTTACTCTAGAGATTAGTGACACCATCTGTTACAATCAGGTTAGCGATCACTATACAGCCAACTCTAGGTCATCGCTCTACTCCAGATACAGTCAACGGTACAGCCATTTTCAAGCGAAAAATGTACCCAGTAGCTTCTTTTCAATTTTTTTGGAGAAGTTCCCTGCAGTAAGGGTTTTGTTGATTTTTTAGTATTTCTGTAGGGGTGAAGTCCAGCTATTGAAAACTTTTGGTCAAAAGTGAAAGCGATGTTAAGAAAACTGAAGGCGAGAATCTACAAAGACTTAATAGAAGGGATTGAATTGGCTATGTTAGGGGTTACTCAAAAA
Source organism: Microcystis aeruginosa W13-11 (assembly GCA_009995705.1). Taxonomy (GTDB): domain Bacteria; phylum Cyanobacteriota; class Cyanobacteriia; order Cyanobacteriales; family Microcystaceae; genus Microcystis; species Microcystis aeruginosa_F. The sequence continues at coordinate 5,757 of JAADBR010000082.1, read as the reverse complement.
GATCTTCGCAATTGGTTTACTCACTGTTGCTCCTGTACCTCATAAGTTAGAGAATTGCTATAATGATAATTAGGATTGAGAATTTCTAGACAAAGATGTGTTTTTCCTGCATTGTGATCGCCGATACAAATAATTTGATTCACTTGTTTAACCTCTATGTTGTCAACTAATTTTAATTTTTTCATTGGCAATAATTTGCTGAATTTGTTGTTTTAATTTAGGTAAATTATCTTTAATAACTCCCCAAACTTCATCTAAATTGATTCCCGTATAGCTATGGATTAAAATATCTCGAAACCATGCAATTTCACGCCGGGTAATTTCAGGATATTTTTTTCTAATATCAGGAGAGAGTTGTTTAACAGCTTCTCCAATGACTTCAAAACAGCGAATCACAGCATCTTGAATTAATAAAGATTGATAGAATCTGTCTTTTCCCTCCTGTGTATAAGATTCGATTCGTTCAATTCTATCTAAAATATCACCTAAATAAATTAAGTCATCATTCATAAAGGAATCACCTCTTTCATGATTCTTTCCCGAAAACAATCTCGTAAACTGTTAATAGTAGCCACATCAACTTTACAGCCTAAATAATCTTCTAAGTCTTGAATTAAACCAATTCTATCTAATAAGTTGCGTCCGTGTTCCATTTCTACTAAAAAATCAATATCAATGTCATTGCTGTCTTCGCCTCTAGCAACTGATCCAAATATTAGAATATTAAATGCCCCATGCTTTCGAGCAATTTTTATAATATGCTCTCGTTTTTTTTGAAGAAGTTGATAGCGTTTTATTTTTTAGTCTTTTCTTAAGTCATTTTTTAAGCATTTGGTTATAAACTTGTCGTGAAAGAATCGGAAAAAACTCTTTGTCTTGATAAAACTTTTTTTCATCTCCAAAGACAACTAAAATATAATGAGCTTTGTTATCAGGACTGACGATAATAGCCGCATCATTTCTATTATTAAATGTCCAGCCCATTTTAGCATAAAATTGAGTGTTAACGGGGAGAGATTGACCTAAAAAGTCTTGGATAGGATTAAAAGGTTTTTCTTTCCACGCTTGAGGATGTAAATCTCGTTTAATTAATTGTTTAATCCCTTGGCTATAAGCTGGCGAAATGGCTTGTTCTTGCTCAATTTCGAGAAGCAATCTAGCAACGCTATCGGTATTTAAATAATTTCGTCTCGGTGGTGAGCTTTTGCCGTTAAGCTGACGAATTTGTTGGTCTGATCCGGCTGGATTCTCGAGTAGATTGGGGATAGGAAAAGTTTTCGGCTCTTCCTTACTTGGTATGGTTCGATAGGGGGGCATAAATCGACTAAATCCTTATCTGGCAAGAGATTTAATTGATTAGTTCGCTCTAGATAAAAAACAATCGACAAAAATCGCCAAATGCCTTTCTAAATAAGGGTTCCATCCCTTATAACCCCCGTCCATTGCATAACACAAACCGAAGAACCAGATTGTTTGACAACTCTTAGTAAAAACACTAGAGGATTTTGCCAACCATTGATGGATAAGAGTTTTCGGCTATTATGGTATATATGTATGGGGAAGTTCAGATATAAAGGTTTTGAGATTTATTCAGCCAACCCTATTTAATGATCGCTGCCGTTTTCCTGTACCGATCCCAACTGTTGACGCACATCATCGATCGCCAGATTTAACTGGGCAATTTTATCTTCTAAACTGCGGCGGGCCATTTCCATACCTTCCTCTGGAGTCAAGCGCCCATTGCGGATTTCTTCCAAAAAAGACTGATTATCACCATCTGCTGAACCGCGACGGCTGCGATTAGCCAACACTGTCCCCAAAACACCGCCCACTAAACCACCGACAATCGCACCGGCTAAAAAACCGCCCGCAAACCCATCTCGCTGACTCATAATCCGTTTTTCTCCTAATAGGTTCCAAAAGCTCGATCGCCGGCATCGCCCAACCCCGGCACGATGTAACCGCGGCTATTTAATCCTTCATCGATAATAGCCGTATAGATGTTCAAGCTGGGATAATTCTGACTCAATTTCTGTAAAGCCGGCGGGGCAGCCACCACGGAAATCACGCGAATTAGGGCAGGATCAACGCCTCTGCTGGTAATTTCTGCCATTGCCGTTGAAATTGATCCCCCCGTGGCTAACATCGGTTCAAGAATTAACACTCTCGTGGCTGGATCAAAACTAGCCGGTAATTTATTTAAATAACAACTCGCCTCTAGGGTTTCCTCGTTTCTGGCTAAACCGAGATGATAGGTACTAGCTAGGGGTAAAAGACTTTGCGCCCCTTCCAACAGGGCTAATCCTGCGCGTAAAATCGGGACTACGGCCATCGGTACGCTAGGATCGATAAAAGTAGCCCGACATTCGGCTAGAGGGGTTTTGACGCTAGTTTCTAGGGTCGGCAACCATTGCCTGGCTGCTTCGTAGGTCAACCAGCGCCCTAGTTCCGTCATTGCTGTTTTAAACAGTACCGAGGGGGTATTTTGATCGCGGGCGATCGCCAGCCAATGCTTAACCAGAGGATGTTCGGGAACATAGACGCGCAGTTGTAAAACCATGAAAACACGAGAACTCGATCGAGGGCTAAACTTTATCTTAAGCCAAAAAGCCATCAGCCCGGAATCAGTTATCAGTTTCTGAAGCCAAGGGGCGACAGGCACTCATGCACAAGAAAGAATCCGGCAATTCTCCTACCTAAAAACAAGGGTAAAAACTAAGTACATCAAAGCTTTTAGCCTAACCAATTAGGTTTTAGATTCAGCCTTTGGTATCGGTTATCAGTTCACTGATGATTGAAAAAAGCTCTTGTCAGAGGTCTGCCCGAATATGTAACAATTTATGGGAGAAACCCCCCAGCAAATTTAACCAGAAAAACATGGCAGCTACAATTAAGAAAGGAGCTTTAGTCCGCGTGGTGACGGGAAACCTAGAAAATAGCCTCGAAGCCCTAGCCAGCGATCGCCGTTTACCTAGTTATATGTTAGACTCGACAGCAGAAGTCTTGGACGTAAAAGATGATTATGCTTTGATTAAATTCTGTGTTCCCACCCCCAGTGTGTGGCTAAAGCTCGAACAACTGGAACCCGCCTGATGAGGAATTGCCTCATCCATAAACCATGGTTGACTTCTACGACACACTCATCTCCTGTCAATCCCCCCGAGTCTCGGTTATTGGTGCCGGCAACGTCGGACGCACCCTAGCCCAACGCATCGCCGAAAAAAACCTCGCTGATGTGGTTCTCCTCGATATCGTCAATGGTTTGCCCCAGGGTATTGCCCTGGATTTGATGGAAGCTCAGGGCATAGAACTGCACGACAGCGAGATTATCGGCACTAATAACTACGAAGACACGGCAGGCTCGGATATTGTCGTGATTACGGCCGGATTAGCCAGAAAACCGGGCATGAGTCGCGATGATCTCATGAATGTCAATGCCAAAATTGTCGTTGAGGCCGCCACTAAATGCCTCAAGTATTCTCCGGAAGCCATTTTTATTGTCATCACTAATCCCCTAGATGTGATGACCTATCTAGTCTGGCAAGCGACCGGTTTACCCCCCCAAAGAGTGATGGGAATGGCAGGGGTCCTCGATTCTTCCCGTTTACAAACCTTTATCGCCATGGAATTGGGGGTTAGTACCGCCGACGTTCATGCTATGGTTTTGGGTGGTCACGGTGATTTAATGTTGCCCCTTCCCCGTTACTGTACCGTTAGTGGTGTGCCGATTACCGAATTAATGGACGAGATAACAATTAACCGTTTAGTGGAGAGAACTCGCAACGGTGGCGCTGAAATCGTCAAATTACTACAGACTGGCGGTGCTTATTACGCCCCCGCTTCCTCTGCCTGTACCATGGTCGAGACGATATTGAGAAATCAATCCCGTTTACTGCCGACGGCAGCCTATCTTAAGAGTGAATACGGTTTACAGGATGTCTATCTGGGGGTTCCCTGTCGCCTAGGCTGTCGGGGCGTGGAAAGTATTCTGGAAGTGCGTTTGACCGATGCTGAACGTCTGGATCTACACACTTCTGCTGCCTCAGTTCGTCAAAATGTTCATTTAGCTCTTGACAGTCTCAAGGTTTTGATGTAGTTAATACAACTCATATTTTAAGAGGGTACAGGGCAAAGAACCGTTATACAAGGGAGTGCGACGGGAAGAACGCAGGCCGATTTGTTTAGTCAGTTCTTTGTTTCCCGATAAAATATAGGCTGTCCAACCCTTAAACCTCTGTTTTAAGACATCACCGAAGGATTTATACAAAGCCCCTAATTCTTCGGTATTGCCCAATCTTTTGCCGTAAGGGGGATTACAGAGAATAATCCCTCGATCGCTCGTCGGTTCTAAGTCGGTGATGCTTTGCAAGCTAAAATTAATATAGTCCTGCACTTGACAAAAATAGGCGTTATCCTCGGCCTGATGCAAAACCTCATAATCGGCATCACTGGCATAAATTGGCGCATTTAGCTGAGATTTTTGTTTTTCTTTAGCTTCCTGAAGCAAAGATTCCCATAAATCCGGTTGATGGTCTGGCCATTTCTGAAATCCGAACTGGGAACGGGATAAACCGGGGGCAATATTTAAAGCTTTTAACGTCGCTTCGATGACAATGGTTCCTGAACCACAAAAAGGGTCCAAAAGCGCCATATCATCCTGCCATGCCGATAATTCTACCAAAGCAGCGGCGAGACTTTCTTTCAGAGGTGCGACTCCCATGGCCCGATGATACCCGCGACGATGTAAACTATGGCCAGAACTATCTAAACTAAGCACACAGCGATTTTTCTCGATATGAGCGTTAATTTGCAGGTCGGGGTTTTCTGTATCCACAAAGGAACGGGGATTGCCCTGTTGACGCTGTTGGTCGATAATAGCGTTTTTGATGCTTAAAGCGGTGTAATGGGTGTGATTGAGGCGATCGTTCATTCCCGTGCATTGTACCGCTAAAGTTTCCTCACTGCTGAGATAATCTCGCCAATCAATGGCTTGAATACCATCATACAGTTCCTTCTCATCCCCACAGGGAATTTCGGCAATGGGAACCAAAACCCGAAAAATAATTCTTGACCAAAGATTGACTCGATAGAGTAGGGAGATATCCCCCTGAAAATGGACTCCGGTGAACACTGGTTTCACTTCCTTGGCCCCTAGGAATTCTAATTCCCTAGCGGCAATTTCTTCTAGTCCCCTAGCGGTGGTAGCAAAATAGGATCGAGTCATTTCAGTTTTCAGGTTTCAGTTTTCAGTGACTAGCGCCGGTCGTTGGTAGCTTGAAATCAGAAAGATTTTAATTTTTATCCCTTTGTAAATTCCCTATCTCATTCGTTCTTTCTTTATCTTGCAGGTAGTTGGTGATCAAATCAAGTTTTTGTTAGGAAATATTAAGGGTTTCTCTCAATCAAGACTAGACAGCATTCTCTGAGAAAATAATGTAGGCGCTCATTATCATTTTTCTCGCGAGTTGCCCGAGCTATATTTGCTAGTTCTGTTTCTCCTAATTATGCAGCCAATTCTCAAAATCTCCTTTTTCCATGTGTTCTTTAAATTTATTGGGATTATAGCGTTTCCTGTTCGCACGAGGTACATTATCGATGTTGAAAAGCTTAATTAGCCAAGGTTTAAATGTGCCACACAGGTGTGAGAACCGCTATATCCCTCTTTTGTCACTCTAGGGAAGGGTAAGACAGAAATGGCAGGGAAAAACGGATTCTAATAGCGAATTTATCAATCGATTAAGTTGGGTATATAGAAAA
>JAADBR010000081.1 GCA_009995705.1 Microcystis aeruginosa W13-11 | reverse complement strand
TTAAATTCTCGATTAAACTCACCCATAGACAAAACCTGATTTTGCAGTTCCTTGGTTCTTCTTGTCACCAATATTATTTTTTGTCTTAAATAACCTGCTGAATGTAGGTTTTAGATTTATTCAGCCAACCCTAGTTAAAAAAGAGAGGAGTAGGTCGCCATATCTAGTCCCTTGAGAACGGAATTCGGTATCGGTCAAAGTTCCTAGAAAAGCTCTAGGGATAGCTTGAGTATTTATACTTATTGCAATCTAGGTATGCTTCCGCTAAGATGTGGTTGGTTGGTAATCGTGCCGAACTAATTACCGAAAATTTGGGTTTAAAACCCTCGGAATGATGTTTTTATTGTATTCAGGAAGTTAAAAAAATGAAGACCAAATCGATCATAGGCTTACTATCTCTTAGTATTATGGGGATGTCAATCTATGCAGGTCAAGCTAATAGCAGTGATTATCGAGCTTTGACCCCAGAAGAGAAATCACGGTTGACCGCTGCTTTGCTAAAACAGGGTTGTAGGAATCCTAAAGCGATGAAATTTGATGTTGAGACTAACCTATTTGAAGCAGAAGATGCTGTGTGTGAGGGAGGAAGAAAGTATGATATTTACCTTGATAGAAACTTTAGGATTGTTTCAATGAAACCAGACTAAAAGAGCAAATCCCTGAGAAGCTTTTACTGATCGCTGCGAAGATTACCGATGAGGTATAACAAAGCCATTCTGACAGCGACACCACTGGTAACTTGTTGGGAAATCAGACTAAAATCGGGATCATCCATTAAATCGGAACTAATTTCCACTCCCCGATTCACAGGACCGGGATGAAGTACCTTCACCCCCGGTTGACAGGATTGCAAACGAGGACGAGTAATACCAAAACTTTGATGATATTCCCGTAAACTGGGCAAAAGATTGGCAGTCATTCGTTCTTTTTGCAGTCGTAGGGTCATCACAAAATCGGCCTTTTCTAAAGCTGGTTCTAAATCCCAGTGGAGAAATAGGCGATCGCATAATTCCCCAAAATATTTCGGCAGTAGGGTGGGGGGTGCGGACAAATGTACTTCCGCCCCCGCCGTAGTCAAACTCCAGATATTGGAACGAGCCACACGAGAATGGAGTATATCACCGACAATAGCGATTTTCTTGCCCTCTAACAGTTCTAAACGGGGATTTTCCTCATCTAACAGACAACAGATCGTAAACAGGTCTAAAAGTCCCTGGGAGGGGTGTTCGTGTTGACCGTCCCCAGCATTAAGAATACTCACCCCCGACTGCAAACGATCCATTTCTGCGGCAATTAAATCGGGAACTCCCGACTGTTGATGTCGAATGACAAAAATATCCGTACCCATGGCCACATAGGTTAAAGCGGTATCGAGAATCGTTTCCCCCTTAGTCAAACTGGAACTACCCGGGGCAAAATTAAGAACATCGGCCGAAAGACGTTTCGCCGCTAGTTCAAAACTACTACGAGTGCGGGTGGAAGGTTCAAAAAAAAGATTTGTCACCACTTGACCTTGTAGGGCCGGCACTTTCTTGGTGCGTCGGGAAAGAACTTCACGAAAACTAGAGGCCGTTTGTAGCAGGGTTTGGTATTCTTCTGGTTGCCAGTCTTCTAATCCTAAAATATGGTGTCGGATCCAAGTGAAAGCCATAGGAGTTAAGGAGGCGGTAAAAACGGCAAATTTCGTCTATGCTATTGTAGGGTTTCTTTGCATCAGGTTAATAAATAGGGTTTATGAGAATTAATTTTTCCTTCTGTCAGATCACTCTTGCGATCGCTTTATTTCTCAATCCCTTGCCGGCGATCGTTGCCCAGACCGCCACCTCTGGGGAAATGGTATCACCGACCACGGGCATTAATTACACTCGCCTGAAAAATTTCCTCGCTCAACAAAATTGGCGACAAGCTAACGACGAGACCCGTAATTTAATGCTGAAAGCGACTGGACGGGAATTACAGGGCTGGTTTACCATGGAAGATCTGCAGAAATTGGCCTGTTGGGATCTGCAAAAGATTGATCAACTCTGGAAAGAAGCTTCTGAAGGCCGTTTTAGTTTCAGTACGCAATTTCGCATTTTTACCGAGACAGGTAATCGACCGGGGCGCTTAGTGGCGATCGAAAACTTTCAAACTTTTGGTGATCGCATCGGTTGGCGTAAAGATGGTGATTGGATTATTTTTAAAGAGAATCTTAACTATACCCTCAATGCACCCGTCGGTCATCTGCCGGCGCCCCGGGACGAATATCAGATCGCTGGTGGTCGCCTAGAATACACCACCCTCGCCCAAAGATTAGTTATCTGTAATATTGTTAGCTCAGGGCAAAGCCAACAATAATCACGGTGATCAATTCTGTAGAGTAAAATTTAAGGAAAAGCTTCTCTCCTCATCTTCCTTTTCCGATTTACTAGCACTTTTTCTGCCAAAAACCCCTAAATTTAACAATGATTAAACGATCCGTTAACCTATCGAGAGCGATCGGTTCGTCGATCGCCGTTTCCCTAATTGTCGCCGGTTGCGCCCCCCAAGCCCCCCAGGCCACTGGGCTGGCGGCTGTTCCCGTCAAACTGCAAACCCTCGGCACCGACAAATTAGTGCAAAGTAGCGAATTTGTGGGTACTTTGCTCGCCCAAGAGCGTGTTAGCGTCTCCCCTCAGATTACCGGTCGGATTCGCTCTATTTTCGTTAAATCTGGCGATCAGGTAACTCAGGGACAAAAAATCGCCGAATTGGATCCCGAACAACAACAGCAACAGGTAAACGCTGGCATCGGCCAGGTAAATTCCGCCAAAGCAAACCTCAATGGGTCTGAGGCGGATTTAAGGCAAAGACAAGCGCAAGCAGCCGCAAATAAAGCCCAAATAGCTCAAAATCGGGCTAATGTGGCCAATGCCGAAGCCAATGTTAAAAGTCAGATCGCCACGTTGAGTGCCGCCGAAGCTGATTTACAGAGAGCGAGAGCTAATTTAGATTTAGCGGAAAAAGACCTAAAAAGAGCCGAATTTCTGGTCAAACAAGGCGCACAGCCCCAACAGGACTTAGATAATCGCCGCCGCGACATTCAGGCCACCAGGGCAGAAGTAGAGGCCCAGTCTCAAAATCGTGATGCGGCCCGTCAACAGGTGACAGCGGCTAGAGCTACCCTACAGGCAAACAAAGAAGCATTAAATATCGCCATTCAAAACGAATTGGCCTCACAGCAACAGGTGGCGGCGGCAGCGGCAACAGTGAACAGTCGTCAAGCGGCAGTGGCCAGCGCTGAGGGGCAATTAGGGGCGACGCGTCAGAATTTAGTTTTTAACACCATTACCGCCCCGATTGATGGTTTTGTCGGCGATTTTAATCAAAGAAAAGTCGGCGATATTATCTCCCTGGGTGAAGAATTAACCTCGTTGACTAATAATAAAACTTTGGAACTAAATGTGCAGATTCCCGTGGAATTACAACCGCGTCTGCGCGTCGGTTTGCCCGTGGAAATTATTAATCCCGATGGCAGCGCGGGGGTTCGCGGTCAAGTAACTTTTATTTCTCCCACCGTTTCCCAAGCTACCCAATCGGTTTTAGTCAAATTTGCCTTTGCTAATGATGGCAGTCTTCGCAATAACCAATATGTGCGGACGCGGTTAATTTGGGATCAAAAACCTGGCGTATTAATTCCCACCACGGCAGTGACTAGCATCGGGGCGCAAAATTTTGTTTTTGTGGCCGAAAAAGAAAAGGCTAAAGAAGGTCAAGAAAATGCCGAAGAGCGTTTAGTGGTCAGACAAAAACCAATTCAAGTCGGCACGATTCAAGGGCAAGCTTATCAGGTTATTTCTGGAGTAAATGCTGGGGAAAGAATTGCTATTAATAATATTCTTTCTCTCCGAGATGGTACAGCTATAACTGTTAGTCAGCAGTAATTTTTATGAGTAATTCGATTACCGTTCGTCCCCTGTCAGCACAACTAATTACCGCCGAGAGTTTCCGTCCCTACGGTCAATTAATAATCCCTGGCTATGATGGAAAACCGTTTGATGAAAGCGATGCACAACTGCATTTAAAAAACGGTGTGCCACGCTTTTATATTATGCGTTTACAGACTCGCGGACGTAAATTTAAGCGAATTACTCGTCATAGTCAATGTACCCAATGTCTTGGTTCTTTGGGGGGACAAGAGTGGTTTTTAGGAGTAGCCCCCCCTAGTCCTCATCCTCAACCGGATTTAGAAAAATTAAAGGTTTTTCACATCCCCGGGGACTGTTTTATTAAATTAGAGGTGGGAACTTGGCACGCTGGCCCACTTTTTGATCAACCGACAATTGATTTTTATAATCTTGAATTGAGCGATACTAATATTATCGATCATTTTACCTATAATTTTGCCCAAGAGCAGTCAATAGAATTCGAGATTGTTGATTGAAAAAATTAATTTTTTTACCTAGGGTTTGCTGAATATCGGTGAAAGCTGACAGGGGGAAAATGTGAGTTCGATAAAGTTAAAAAAGGGCAGAAGGTAGAGCAAGTAAGTCTTTTGTCTCTAAATCTAGAAAAGGCTTAATAGGATGATAAGTGTAAGCAATGAGACTCCCTAAAAGGTTAACTAGAAAATTCCAGATATTACTTTGAATTGGCAATATTTGTCGATTAAGTCTGAAAACGATGACATATAGTCATTTCAGATAAGTATGATACAGTCTACACCGACAAAAACAAATTATTCAATGGCTCAGACAGGTTAAATTCCCTCGGTTGACCCGCTCCACAGTTTTGTATAGCTTGTAGCTCGACCAGATATCGCTCTGAGTAGCCTTTCGGATGAGGGGAGACGGCACAAGAATACTTGGGGCGGGCGCATTTTTTCAGTATCCCTACGGTCCTATCGCCACCCCCCTTATCAAGGGGGGATCGCCACCCCCCTTATCAAGGGGGGATTAAGGGGGGATCGAACCCAAAATCCATTTTTAATTTAATTATAACCAGCTACTCATTACTACTTTAGCTAAGAATTAACTTCATTCCCTTTAAGCAATCAGGGAATTTTGGGGTTTCGCAAAAATCATCCGTCCAGCCGAGGTTTGCAGTGCAGATGTCACCACTACTCGCAATTCTCCTCCTAGATAATCTTTTCCTTCTTCTACCACTACCATCGTGCCATCTTCTAGATAACCGATGCCTTGGGTGGGTTCTTTTCCTGCTTTGAGAATTTTTAGATCCAAAGTATCTCCGGGCAAGTAGATCGGGCGTACTGCTTGGGCGAGATCGTTGACATTCAAGATGGTGACTTTTTGCAGATTGGCCACTTTACTGAGATTATAATCGTTAGTGAGCAAGGTGGCGTTAATTTCTTGGGCAAGATGGACTAATTTAGCATCTACGGTGCTAATATCCTCATAATCGGCGGGATGAATGATAATGCGATCGGGGAATTCTTGCTGCATCCGGTTTAAGATATCTAATCCTCGTCTTCCTCTAACTCGTTTTTGGTCGTTACTGCCATCCGCTAACTGTTGCAATTCCTGAAGGATAAATTGGGGAATGAGTATCTGTCCCTCGATAAATCCCGTGTCTAACAATTGTTCGATACGACCATCGATAATACAACTGGTGTCAACAACTTTGGTGGCGGCCGCTTGCAGGGTTCCTTCTGCCACTAAAATTGATTCCATACTATTGGGGTTAATCAGACGCAAAAAAGTGCGACCGTGGGTATCAGCTAAACTAACCCCCAGATAGGAAAACATAACACTGCCTAAAATGGCGATTATCGGCTTGATAAACGATAATTCTCTGGGAATCGGGAGGAAGAAAATCGGAGCTAGGATCAGATTAGCAATCAACAAACCGATAACTAGACCGACCGAACGGGTTAAAATAACTTCGATCGGAGTTTGTCGTACTTGGGTTTCTAGACGACGATAGGTAGTTTGGGCAACTAAACCAATAGCCAAACCAATAATTGAGGCAAAACCCGCCGATAACCAGCGTAGAGCTTCAATATTGCTGATTTGCGACTGGACAGTAACCGGCAGCAAGTCCACACCACTATAACCAACACTGGCAATAGCGAAGACGAATAATAAAATTATGACAGCATCAAGCATAGGGATAATACCAAGAGAGGATAGGGGGGGGAATGATGGTAGAAAAATAATGAGTATGGATGCTTTTCTATTATATCTGTGGGTTTCTCCTAATTTGTGTCGGGAAAGTTGCCTCCATTCTAGGAGACGTTCTCCCCAGCCATAATACATCTTAACGAAGATAAACGAAATTATAGCCGTCAGCCTTGAATCAGTTATCAGTCATCAGATGCGAGTTACGGCGTTTCTCAGATAGATGAGGTTCGTTCTTGCATCTAAAATACTTGATTAGCAAGGGTTAGTCTGTGCTTCACCTTGACGAGAAAGGCTGTATGAGTTTACTGATTACTGATTACTGTTCACTAATAACTGCTTTAATGTCCTATTTTGACCCCGCAACCTCGGTTTATATTCATATTCCCTTTTGTCGTCGGCGCTGTTTTTACTGTGATTTCCCGATTTTTGTCGTCGGTAATCACACCAATCCGGCGACTTTTCCCCCAGTGGTGGACTATGTGGAAATATTACAGGAAGAAATTAGCCTTAGTCAGGGGACGGGGAAACCTCTAGAAACAATTTTTTTTGGGGGGGGGACTCCTTCCTTGTTACCAGTGGAATTATTAGGGGCAATTCTGGGTACTTTAGCCAAAAAGTTTGATTTTGCGGCCGATATAGAGATTTCTATGGAGATTGATCCGGCCACCTTTAGTTTAGAACAATTACAGGGTTATCTTAGCGCAGGAGTCAATCGGGTTAGTTTGGGAGTACAGGCTTTTCAAGAACCATTATTACAGGTTTCTGGTCGATCGCATACTGTTAAGGATATCTATCAGGCAGTGGAATTAATTCAGGGATTGGGAATAGTTAACTATAGTTTGGATTTGATTTCGGGATTGCCACAACAAACCCTGACAGATTGGGAAAATTCCCTAGAAAAAGCGATCAAACTGCAACCGGCCCATCTTTCCTGTTACGATTTAGTCTTAGAAGCGGTTACTCCTTTCGGTAAACAGTACCAACCAGGTAAAAAACCCTTACCCGATGATGAAACCACGGCGAAAATGTATGTTTTAGCTGGTGAAAAACTAGCTTTAGCCGGTTATCAACATTACGAGATTTCTAACTATGCCAAACCTGGTTATCAATGCCGACATAATCGAGTTTACTGGGAAAATCGTCCCTATTACGGTTTTGGTATGGGGGCTGCTAGTTATCTCAATCAACAACGTTTTACCCGTCCGCGCAAAAGTCGTGACTATTTCGCTTGGGTAAAAGAAGGCTGTCAGATTGAGGTGGAGAAAAATAGCTTGATTGATGATCTTCTCGAAACCTTGATGCTAGGGTTAAGATTAGCGGAAGGTGTGAGTTTACCCGCAATTGAAGCTAATTTTGGTTCAGAAATCAAAAAAACAATTTTAGAGGTCTTAGGGCCGCATAAACAGCGCAATCTAGTAATAATTGAGGGAGATAGCAGGGTAAGATTAAGCGACCCCGAAGGTTTTTTGTTTTCTAATCTAGTTTTAACCGATTTATTTCATTGCTGGCAATAGTCAGAAACTATAGTTTAAGTAGCTGTTTATAATTAAATTAAAAATTGATTTTAGCTTCGATCCCTGCTGCCCCCCTTAATAAGGGGGGTGCCGATAGGCGGGGGGATCCCCCCTTAATACTAGGGTTGATTCATAGTAGGGTTGATTCACGAATCAACCCTACCTTTATAAGGGGGGTTTCTGACAACTTTTAACACCTACCTACTTACTAGCGATAATGGATAGCTAACCAAATACAAGGGGGATTATTGCTAGTAAATTCGACGCGATGTTTTTGGTGAGGAGGAATCAGGAGATAATCCCCTGCTTGCAGATTAACTTGGCTGCCATCCTCATAACTAATCTCAGCGAATCCCTGTAATAAAATTACCCATTCAAAGTCAGATTGATCGTACCATTGACCGATGGGAGTGGTTTGACCGGTAGAAATAATTCTTTCCAGACGAATAGCCTGACTTTGGGCTAAAATTTCCAGAATTTCTCGGTCGGGAATTAGTTCAGGTAAATCAAAAATTGAAGCTGCCATCATTAGTTATTATTCCTTTCTGGATGAAAATCTTTAATCACCGTCGGTATTGCTGTTAAAATTTTCTCAAGGATATCAGCAGGTGTATCTAGGTCAGAAACAACAATCCGAAGATCTGCTTCTGCATAAAGTCCTCGTCTTTGTTCTAATAATAATTCCAGTTTAGTTTCTAAATCAGTGGACTCCAGCAGGGGACGAGAGGTATCTTGTTTTAAACGTTTAACCAAGACTTCTAGGGGAACATCTAACCAAATCACTAAACCGTGACGAAGATAACTCCAATTTATCGGTTTTAAGACCATCCCTCCCCCGGTGGCAATCACAGTTTTAGTCAGAGAGGATAATTCGGCTAAAACTTGGGTTTCTAACTCCCGAAAAGTCGCTTCTCCCTCGTCGGCAAAAATTTCCCTGATTTTCTTTCCCGCGACCCTTTCTATTAATATATCTGTATCAAAAAAACGATATTGTAACCGTCGGGAAAGCAACTCTCCCAGGGTGGATTTGCCAGATCCCATCATTCCTAGCAAAAAAACACTTAATCCCCGTAAGGAGTTAAAATCCGTTGAATTGTCCATAGTTAAAATTTAGCCGAATGTAGTCCTCGCTACTCAGGGATGATTTTTTGATAAGCATTTAGGAGTAAAAACCCGCAGGTGAAATCAGAAAATCTTCTCAGAACCCCCATTGACACCGACATCGTGTCAGAATCTGGATAATCATGATACCATCTTGGTAATTCATCGACAAAATCAGCTTGATTAAATTAATCAAGTGGTGTGAGGAGTGTGAACACAGGAGTCCAAAATTCATGTCCAATCAACCAGCAAACTTTCCGGGTAATAGAAATCAACTCAAACCGATTAAAGTCGGGGTTATCGGGGTCGGTAACATGGGACAACACCATAGTCGCATCCTGAGTTTATTAAAAGACGTGGAATTCCTCGGGGTGGCCGATGTCAACGTCGAAAAGGGACTGGAAACTGCCAGTAAATACCGAGTCCGTTTTTTTGAAAATTATTTAGACCTCTTACCCAGGGTAGATGCGGTTTGTATCGCTGTCCCCACACGGTTACACCATCGAGTCGGAATGGACTGTCTGCAAGGGGGAGTACATACCTTGATCGAGAAACCGATCGCCGCTAGTATTAGTGAAGCGGAATCTTTAGTCAACGCGGCAGCTGATCACGATTGTATTCTGCAAGTGGGTCATATCGAGCGTTTCAATCCCGCTTTCCAAGAGTTATCGAAGGTCTTGAAAACCGAGGAGATTTTAGCGATTGAATCCCATCGCATGAGTCCCTATTCCCAGCGAGCTAATGATGTGTCGGTGGTGTTGGATTTAATGATCCACGATATAGATTTAATTTTAGAATTAGTCGCTGCTCCCGTGGTGAAATTAACCGCTAGTGGTAGTCGCGCTGCCACTGATTCCGGTTATCTCGATTATGTCACTGCAACCCTTGGTTTTAGCAATGGAGTAGTGGCTAATTTAACCGCTAGTAAGGTGACTCATCGCAAGATTCGCCGTTTAGCGGCCCACTGTAAAAATTCTCTCACGGAAGCGGATTTTCTCGATAATGAAATCCTCATTCACCGGCAAACCACCGCTAACTATAGCACCGATTATGGTCAAGTTCTCTACCGTCAAGATGGTTTAATTGAAAAGGTTTATACTAGCAATATTGAACCTCTACACGCGGAATTAGAACACTTTGTTCATTGTGTGCGCGGTGGGGACCAACCTTCTGTCGGTGGGGAACAAGCTTTAAAAGCTTTACGATTAGCTAGTTTAATCGAACAAATTGCCCTTGATGGTCGCGTTTGGCAACAATCGGACTGGAATTATCAATATCTTAATTCTCCCGTGATTACCGCTTTTTAATTGTTTTCACCCCGATTCTTTAAGTAAGAGAATTGGGGTGAGGAAACAAAATTAGTTATCTGGAGAACTTCTTAAACATTTTTCTGAGGATTTTTTTCCACATAATTGACTTTCACAGGGAACCCCATCACCGTCTCCATCCATTTTGACATTGGGGCAATTTCTTAAGAAAAAAGTCGCTTCTGCCCAGGAGGTCATCTGTGAACAGTGATTTCTACCATCGCACCGAAATTGTGGAGAAGGACTAGGTTTTTTCTGGGGAGTGGGACGATTATTGTTGTTAGCTACGGCTAAGTTATTGATGGTTTTATGGTCAGAAATTGGTGATTTTATTGATATTTGTTCGCTCAGAAAACCCAGAATTAAAACAACAATTACTTTTTTTATAAAGTGCTTGCCTGATTCTCTGCTCTTATCATAGTACCAAATAGGAGACAGGATAATAAATCATACTAAATCCAGTTATTAAAAACTGATTATTTATTCTCCATTTTGCCTGAGTGCCTCTCTTGATATGTAGTCCATACTCAACGGATTTAGTATCAGAGTTATTCCCCGGTAAACGTTTGGGGAGGGGTCAAGCAGCCAGTGGCACTGACTCTTCCGATTATTTGTTAGTATATGGAGAAAAACACCATAAAAATTAGCCCTAACGGACAAATCACTATTCCCCCTGATATTCAAGAAAAGCTTGGGTTGTTACCCAGTACAGAAATCCAGCTTGAAGTGATGGGGGATATCTTGCAAATTTGCAAGCCTAGAACCCTAAGCTGGGGAAAGCAACTGATTGCCGCTATCCGTGGCAAAGCAACTAGCTGTCTAACAACCAACGACATCATGCAAGCGACCCGTGATACTAAATCTGGTTATTAAAAACTGATTATTTATTACCCCTTTTGCATGAGTGCCTCTTCCATGAGTGCCTGTCTTTATAATTAGCCTATACTCAACAGATTTAGTATAACAGGTTCTCCAATGACTCTAATAACTAAATCAGGCTTGAGTCTTCTTAGTTGAGTCCCATAGAGAGGATCAACATTTTCATCTAAGAGATATTTCAAACTCATTTACTTGTTTGACTGCTTTTCTTTGTTGCCTTAACTTTCTCAATTTTTCCGCCACAGGAGTAGGATTTTGTTTTTGTATTTCTCTCATTCTTTCTCCATGTTCAATCCATTCGGTTAAATAAGTAGGTGAGTGGAATTAAATATAGTCATAGAGAATGGTTTCAATGCCAATTCTTGTCGCTTTTAAGCGAATATCATTAGGGGTGAGAAAGTTAAAATAGTCTTCGAGTTGCATCGTGGAATTTACTCAAGCCATACTGAATTTAAAAAATGGACTATTGGCGCTTTCTGGTGAATTATTCCCCGTTTCCCATTCCCCCTATTTAGAGTAAAAATTCCCTTTGTTGAATTGCTAATTTATGGGCGGGAAAACCCTCGTACTCGGCTAAAGTTTTCGTGGTTTCTTTTAACTTTTCAAAGCCTTCAGGGGTGACATAAGCCAAAGTGGAGCGCTTGAGAAAATCATAAACC
This sequence comes from Microcystis aeruginosa W13-11, assembly GCA_009995705.1. Taxonomy (GTDB): domain Bacteria; phylum Cyanobacteriota; class Cyanobacteriia; order Cyanobacteriales; family Microcystaceae; genus Microcystis; species Microcystis aeruginosa_F. The sequence continues at coordinate 7,209 of JAADBR010000081.1, read as the reverse complement.
GAAACCGCCGAATAGGAACGGGCAAAACTTCCCGTCGGCAGCACAGCATTTACCCCGATAGCGTAGGTAGCCATAGAGGAAGGAGTATGATTGCCCAGGAGAATTTCTCCAGCATTTTTAATCTTGCCCAGAGTGGCAAAAGGATTACTAACTAAAAGCTCTAGATGTTCCGGTGCGTACTCATTGACAAAATCGAGGGATTGCTGCAAACTATCGGTTAAAATTATGCCCCCATAGACGGCTAAACTGGCCTCGCAAAATTCCCGTCGCCAATCTGGGAGTTTTTGCAGGTATTCCTGTGCATATTCCCTAGCAGCGATCGCTACCTGTTCACTGTGGGTGACTAATAAAGCCGCCGAATCCGCCCCGTGTTCTGCTTCAATTAATAAATCCAAGGCCGCTAAACGGGCATCGCTGGACTCATCGGCCAAAACTATCGACTCACTCGGACCTGCCGGTAAACCCACATCCACAGTGCCCAACAGTAACCGCTTGGCCGCTGCCCCATAGACGCTGCACGGACCGGTAATTTTGTCAACCCTTTTGATATTTTTTGTTCCCAAAGCTAAAGCAGCGATCGCTTGTACGCCCCCTAACTTATAAATTTCTGTGACTCCAGCCATGCGCGCCGCCACCAGAGAAACCGGCTCCACGCTGCCCTGTTTATCGGGGGGAGTGCAAACGACAACTCTTTCCACTCCTGCCACCATTGCTGGTATGGCTAACATTAACATCATCGAGGGAAAAGCGCCGCGGCCCCGGGGAACATATAAACCCACATTGGGGATAGGAGAGATTTTTTCGCCGGCAAAGACACCAGCTTCAATTTCTGCCAGTCGTATTTCTTCTGGCATTTGGCGACGATGTACCTCTTGAATATTCCGGAAAGCCTGTTCAATGGCAGTTTTTACTTCCGGTTCAATTAACTGAAAAGCCTGCTCAAATTCTGCCTCGCTGACTTTGATATTTTCTACCGTCGCACCCTCGTAGTCAAAACGCCGCACATAGTCCACAACGCCAGCATCCCCCCGTTCGCGGATGGTTTCTATCACCGTTTGAGCGACTTTGAGGGCGTTATCAATATCTAACTCGGCTCTTTTCTGAAGTTTTGCCCGTTCCGCGCCACTTAATTGCGAAAGTTTTAATATTCTGACCACTATTGCTGCTCCTACTGCCCCCGTCCTCTCAAGAATAGCGGGGAATCTGAATCTTTTTTGATTATAATGCACATCATGTTTAAGCTCTCTTACTGTTCTGTAAACGCGATCGCTCTTAGTTTGTTATGGGGGGCGAGTGGTGCTGTGTGGGCAGAAACGGATTTAGACCTAGACCCAAAAATTCGGCAAGAAAGCCCAGTTTTAGAGCGTTGGTTAGAAAAAATACCCGATATCGCCGAAGACATTCGCCGAGATCCTAGTTTTCGCACTCGTGTCCGCTTGGGATATGCAGAGTTTCCCTCTAGCGATAATTCCAGTGGCGTGATTTTGGGGGTAGAAGATGTGTTTTTCGGTCAAACCAGTTTAACCCTAAGCGGCGATTATCAGACGGCTTTTAACGGCAAAAGGACGGCAATAGGAGGAAATTTACAGTACTATCTCCTCCCTTTAGGTGATTATGTTAATCTAGCTCCTATGGTGGGCTATCGTTACATTCAAACAGGAAATTACAGCACCGATGGGCTTAACTTAGGATTAAAGCTCAAATTAGCCCTTTCTCGCACCGGAGCTGCAGATATCACCGTCAGTCAGAGTTTTATCTCCCCCGGTGGCGATAACGAGGTGGGATTGACAACTCTTTCGGTTGGTTATGCGATTACCTCTAATGTACGTTTAGCCGCCGATATTCAAGCCCAAAATTCCCGCGCTCGTAAAGATAGCTCCGTGGGAATTTTACTGGAATGGCTGCCCTAATTAGGATTTGCGGCAAAAAGTTTTTCGTGGGGTAGGGTGTGGTGTAGGGTTTTACCGATTTTTGGGACGTTTGGCAAAGCTCAGTGAAAAAAGGAATTGGGAGAAAAAATTTTAATTCTGCGTCAAGGATTTTGCAAGGCGACTGGACAACATTTGGGAATTCTGCTCAAATGCCCCTATCATGAGGTTGACTTTACTACCGATCGAGTTTAAAACTTATATAATCGTGGGTTTGAGGAGTGAAAAAAGTGAAAAAAGTTAATTTTAACGGCCAACCTTTCCATTTTATTGGTATTGGCGGTATTGGGATGTCAGCCCTCGCTTATATCTTAGCCAAACGCAATTTACCTGTGTCTGGCTCCGATTTACGTCCTACTCATATCACCCAACGGCTACAGGGAGCGGGAGCGAACATTTTCCACCGTCAAGAGCCAAATAATTTAGCTTTATTTCATTCTCCTGGCCCTCAAAACAGTAGCCAAACGGTTCCGCAAGTAATCTGCTCCACGGCGATTAATGACCATAACAAGGAATATCAAGCGGCCAGAGACTTAGGATACCCAATTTTTCACCGTAGCGATGTTTTAGCGGCTTTAATCGCTGATTACGACAGTATCGCCGTCGCTGGCACCCACGGAAAAACCACCACTAGCAGCTTAATCGGTTACGTTCTCCTGGAAGCGGGATTAGATCCCACGATCATTGTCGGTGGTGAGGTGGACGCTTGGGAAGGTAACGCTCGTCTTGGTCAAAGTCGTTTTTTAGTGGCAGAGGCCGATGAATCCGATGGTTCCTTAACCAAGCACGCCCCGAAAATCGGCGTAATTACTAATATTGAGCTAGATCACCCCGATCATTACCAGAATTTAAGCGAAGTTATCGATACTTTCCGTGAATTTGCCCATCAGTGCCAGATTTTAGTCGCTTGTTTAGATTGTGACACGATCGCCGAGCATTTCCGTCCGACGATTAGTTATAGTCTCGATCCCGAAAAAGGTGCCGATTACACCGTCAGCGAGATTACCTATGAACAGGGGATGATGAAAGCTGCCGTCTGGGAAAAAGGCAGTTATCTGGGACAAATGGAAGTGAAAATACCGGGGCAACATAATATTAGCAATGCTTTGGCAGTGGTTGCCATCGGACGTTATCTCGGTTTAGAATTTGCCGTTATTGCCGATGCGATCGCTACTTTTGCCGGAGCAAAACGCCGTTTTGAACACAAGGGAGAGGCAAACGGCATCACTTTTATCGATGATTATGCCCACCATCCTAGCGAATTGTTAGCCACGTTAGCAGCGGCAAAATTAAAGGTAGAAGGCAAACAGTACCAACGTTCGATCGCTATTTTCCAACCCCATCGCTACAGTCGCACCACTACCTTTTTAGAGGAATTTGGCTCCGCTTTCAGTTCCGCCGATGTGGTAGTCTTAACGGATATTTATAGTGCCGGGGAAGTGAATATCAATCACGTCACTGGGCAGCAAGTGGCTGAACAGGTGAGAAAACACCATAAAAATGCCTACTATCACCCCGAATTGAGTTCTTTAGGTCAATTCCTGTTAGAAATTCTCCAACCCGGCGATTTAGCTCTGTTCCTCGGCGCTGGCAATCTCAATCAAGTTATCCCCGAAATGCTCTCTCATTACCGCGAACAATTAGCGGTTAGAGTGTAGATTTAGTTATCAGTTATCAGTTATCAGAATATCCCCAATTTATAATTCATAATTCATAATTTATAATTTCCAACCCCTAAAACCCTATGATTAAATCCTCTGTTTCTCTAGCTGAGTTCACTTCCTACCGGGTAGGGGGAAGAGCGCAGTGGTATGCTGAACCAGTTAATCTAGAGGGATTAAGAGAAGTGTTCGCTTGGTGGCAATCGCAAGGGTTGCCCTTGACTGTTTTGGGGGCTGGTTCAAATTTACTAATCAGCGATCAAGGTTTACCCGGACTTGTCCTCAATACTCGCCATCTGCGATCGAGTTGTTTTGATGCCGAAACTGCTACGATTACAGCAGCGGCGGGGGAACCCCTGCCAAAAATAGCTTGGAGAGCGGCAAAAAGGGGCTGGAGGGGCCTAGAATGGGCGGTGGGTATCCCCGGTACGGTGGGGGGTGCTGTGGTCATGAATGCGGGGGCGCATACCTCCTGTGTGGCGGATCGATTAGTGCGGGCGCTGGTATTAAATCCCGATGGTCAGTTAGAAACTTTAAGCAAAGAAGATTTAAATTATAGTTATCGCAGTTCTTCTCTGCAAGGGGATCAACGTTTAGTTGTCGAAGCCACATTTCAGTTAGAAGCTACCGATAATCGCGAGGAAATAATGGCAATTACTACCCATAATTTACGCCATCGCAAAAGTACCCAACCCTATGATCGTCCCAGTTGTGGCAGTGTTTTCCGCAATCCTAAACCGCAATATGCCGGGGCTTTAATTGAGGAAATGGGATTAAAAGGTTATCAAATTGGTGGGGCGCAAGTATCAGAATTACACGCCAATTTTATCCTGAATATTGGTTCAGCAAAAGCCTCGGATATTCTGCGTTTAATTCGTCATGTGCAGGAACAAGTGTTCGATCGCTGGTTCCTCTGGTTAGAACCAGAGGTGAAAGTTTTAGGGGAATTTGACGGGATTTAACTATTTTTCTCGATAACGGTTGAACTCAGCCACGATGGGCTGGAGTGCGACGGCAGATATTTTTATAATCCTCTAGCATGGTGCGTTCCCCAAAAATCTATTGGTGGGGCAGTAGGAGCCACATTAGGGAACGCACCCTACAAGATTGCGATCATACTGACAGTGGGAGCAGTGTAACGGTCTAGTTATGCCGTCTTCGCTTGTGAGGTTAACTTAAGCAGTTCATTAAGCTTATTTTTTAAGTTTTGGGATGCCATAAGCGGATTGTAGACTTCTCCTGCGTAGGGTTGCCAAACATAACTAGAACTAAAGGGGCGCAATACTGACAATATTCCTAGCTCTTGTTCGAGTGGTTTTGCTAAAACCAGTCCTGGGATAGATAAGTTAGATGATTCTTCGAGAAGCTCGCTGTAAGTTCTAAATTCATCGACTTCAACACCAACCAGTGCATAACGGAATGGGGGAGCAAATCGTAGGGACTGATATAGTAAGATACCCAACTCTGTCATTGAATATGCACTTTCAGGGCTGTCTATTCCCACTTCGCTAAGATTACTTGGTGAAACACGACACCACCAATTTTCTTCTATGTCTTGGAATATATCTGTGTGACACTGGCAATGGCGACCATTTGACAGCAACCATGATATTCCCTCAAAATGCTGAGCAAATTTATGGGCGTTGCTCTCATCCGAACCACATTCTGCCGATAGACTAAATATCCATGCCATTTTGATAGCCTCCCATTGTGTGTCTGCCACTAATCAACCTTTTCCCAATATTTTTGGGTGTTTGCCAATGCTGCCTCGTACTTTTCCAGAGCCATTGTAACTCTTGGCATGATGCTAACGTGAGTTGGGCTATCTTGGACAGCCTGTAAATCCCCTGTGATATGGCTATCGTCAATTTGCCATAAAGGGTCTTTGCCAGTTCCACCAAAACTGGCAGGTTTGCGAAATGCTGGTAAACCTTCAATGGATAGGGCAACAGACATTCCCTTTGTGTCCCTAATGGCAACCGTTACAAGATCGCCATGCAACTTAAGCTGTGGATCTGGTAACAAATAGCTTTGTTCATCTAGGCAACCTACTGGCATTTGCTGAATGTTTATATCGATATTAGGTCTAACCCCTAATAATCTAGCACTACGACCAATTTTGGGTCTGTCGTTTTGCTCTGCCATGCCACGATAGTAGAGTTTCGCCATCACCTACTACTTGTATTTTACCTTTAGCTTCATTGTACCTGAAGCACCAACAATAAACTCAATTGGGACACCATCAACGTCTGAAGATAGACCAACACCAGCTTTCTGAGACATTGTAATCTCTATTTCATCAACACCATTTTCTTTTCCTGCTCGAATAATGTCGATCGCTACTTTTCTTTGTTCTCCAATCTCTTTTTCGTTAGCAGCTGATGTAAGAAGGGAAATACCGTCCAAAACAAGTGCTACTGGAAGCGCCAAAGGCACCATGTGTTTCTAGCCAAGGATTCTGCGACAAGAAGGTAAGCTCTTTAAGCCGTTTTTCTGGCGTTGTGATGTCAAACTCGTTGGATTCACTCATACTCATTGGCTGGGTTCTGTATAGCTATCGATTAACGAAGTTTTGGAATACAAACACATAATATCACGCCCAAAAGCGTGTTAGCCAGATTAGCCTACTGCTAGTGGAGCAGTAGGAGCCACATTAGGGAACACACCCTACAGTAATGGCGATCGTACTATTTTTGATATATCTCCTGGGTGGTGCGTTACATTTAATTAACGCACCCTACGCAATCGGCGATCTGCTATGCAGTGCCTTCGGCATCGCACTGGGGTGTTGAGTCCGTCGGATGCAAACCCTGGTTAGACAACTGATAGCCGTTTGACTTTGATATTGCCAATTGTCTGCTCTGCTTGCCATAGATCGTATTGCATTTGCTGATTGAGCCAACTTTCAGGAGATGTATCGAAAGCTTTCCCTAAGCGAATTGCCATTTCGGGGCTAATACCTGCCCTACCATTTAAGATGGCAGATAGGGTTTTTCGACTTACACCCAATGCTTCAGCAGCCTCAGTCACAGTCAGATTCAAAGGTTCGAGACAAAGTTCTTTAAGAACTTCACCAGGATGTGGTGGATTATGCATTTTCATCAGTGGTAGTCCTCAAGATCGACATCACAAGCATCAACACCGTCAAAGGTGAAAGTGATCCGCCAGTTTCCAGATACTCTCACCGTCCAGGTTCCTTTACGTTGCCCTGCCAGTTCATGAAGTACCAATCCGGGTAAGTTCATGTCTTGCGGTGAAGTTGCAGCACTGAGACGAGCCAGAATCAGCCGAATTCGTTTGGCATGATTTGCTTGAATGCCTCGGATGGTTCCCGACTCAAAGAACTGCTCTAGTCCTCGATGCTTGAAACTGACTATCATCCATTAAGTGTAACCCATAACGTTACTGGTTACAACCCAACGATAAAAAAATAACGATCAGGGGTCGAGAAGGTCGTTACCGACCTCCCCTCCCATTCAGAACCGTGCATGAGACTTTCACCTCATACGGCTCCTAGTTTGATTGTTCCTTTGTTAAGGATACAGCTTGACTTCTTTTGGTTAACCTTGTATTATCTACACTAACTTCTGATGATGTTAATGTAGATGATTTAAGGCTTC